>CAZNMB010000239.1:0-3909 GCA_964574095.1 uncultured Dehalococcoidia bacterium | reverse complement strand
GCCCCCACCCGGCTGCCCCCGCGAGCCGTGGTATAATCGGCGGTGCCGGTCCACCGCCGGGGAATATTGAGTTTGCCTCCAGTAGACCTCGTTCTCCACAACGCCAACGTATTGACGCTCGATCCACGCCGGCCCCGGGCGGAGCTGGTGGCGGTCGCAGCCGGCGTGATCGTCCGGGTCGGCTCCCGGGATGATCTCTCCCTGTTCGGCGGGCGCCCGAGGCTCGTGGACTGCGAGGGCCGCACCCTGGCCCCGGGCTTCATCGACGCCCACGCCCATGTCCTTGCGTACGCCGCCAGGACGCTGAGCATTGACTGCAGCCCGACTGCGGTCGCGTCGATCGCGGATATCCAGGAACGGGTCAGGCAGCAGGCGGCGCGGACGCCTCCGGGCACATGGCTCAGGGCCGCCGGCTACAACGAGTTCTACCTGGCCGAGCAACGCCATCCGACCCGCCGAGACCTGGACAGCGCTGCGCCGGACCACCCCGTGAAGCTGGACCACCGCTCCCTGCACGCCTGCGTTCTCAACAGCGCGGCGCTTGCCCTCGCCGGAATATCTGTCGAGACGCCGGACCCCGCCGGGGGGCTGATCGACCGCGAGTTCGATACGGGCGAGCCGAGTGGCCTGCTCTTTGGCGTCAACCCCTGCCTCAACGAGCGAATCGTCCCCCCGCTGGGCGAGGAAGAGATCGAACAGGGTGTGAAGCTGGCCAATGAGGGCTTTCTCGCCGCGGGCGTGACCTCTGTCCAAGACGCCGGTGTTGGAAACGGCCTGGAACAGTGGCGGACGTTCGCGCGTCTCAGGGAGAGCCGAGCGCTGATTCCCAGACTTACCATGATGTTCGGCCTCCATGCCCTCGCTGACTTCACGGACGCGGGGCTGACTCCCGGCTGCGGGGACAAGGGACTCCGTCTGGGTGCGGCGAAGCTGGTCCTCGACGAGGTGAGTGGCCGCCTCAATCCGCCCCAGGACGAGATCGACGAGATGGTCGCCGGGGCACATCAGGCCGGCTATCAGGTGGCGATGCATGCCGTGGAGGAGGGCACGGTGGAGGCCGCCTGCGCGGCGCTCGAGTACTCCCTTCGGCATTGTCCCCGGGACGACCACCGTCACCGCATCGAACACTGCTCGGTTTGCCCGCCTCCGCTGCTGGGGAGGTTGAGCGATAGCCGCGCGGTGGTAGTGACGCAGCCCGCGTTCGTCTACTACAGCGGCGAGCGCTACCTTCGGGACGTGCCGGAGGCAGAGCGTCCGTGGCTGTACCGGATCAGGTCGTTCCTGGAGAGCGGCCTGAGACCCGCCGGAAGCTCCGACTGCCCTGTCGCTCCGTGCTCTCCGCTCACCGGCATCTACGCCGCGGTCACGCGCAGGGCTGAGAGTGGGGAAGTCCTGTCTCCCGGTGAGGCGATCACGCCGGAGGAAGCGCTCAGGCTGTTCACGCTCAGCGGTGCCGTCGCGTCCTTCGACGAAGGGTCGAAGGGGAGCATCGAACCGGGCAAACTGGCCGACATGGTAGTCCTCAGCGCTGACCCGACCGGCGTGGAGCCCGAGGAGATAGCGGAGATCCGTGTCGAGAAGACCATAGTCGGCGGGGAGATCGCCTGGGAATCGTAGCGGCTAGGCCAGACCCACGATCAGCGCCCTGATGATCCAGAGCAGGATTATGGCGATCATCGGCGAGAGGTCCACCATGCCCGTCCGCGGGATGATTCTGCGGAGGGGTGCCAGAAATGGTTCGGTGATCTGGAAGAGGGCCTGGTAGGTCGATGCGAGCAATCCGCCGCGGCTGGAGGGGTTCATCATGAACCAGGAAAGGATTACCCTCGCAAGTATGATTATGCTATACGCATCGATGAGATACGCGACAATCTGGACCCCGCTCATTTGCCCGTGCTCCCCAGGGCCTTCGCTTTCTCGTAGGCGGCAATGACGGCCAGGGCGATGATCGCCCGCATTCCACCCTCCTCGAGTCGGAGCAGGCCCTCGGCCGTCGTCCCTCCGGGCGAGGTAACCGCGTTCTTGAGCTCCGCCGGATGCCTGCCCGAGGCCAGCGCCAGGTGCGCCGAGCCGAGGACGGTCTGGGTGACCAACTCCTTGGCCGCGTCCCGGGGAAGCCCGATGTGTACGGCGGCGTCGGTCAGAGCTTCCATGAACAGGAAGACGTAGGCGGGGCCGCTGCCGCTGATCGCGGTCGCCATGTCTATGAACTTCTCGTCGGCGAAGTAGACCTCCCGCCCCATCGCCTGCAGGAGCGTGCGGGCCATGTCCTTCTGGCCCTGGCTCACCGCGCCGGTGGCTGTCCACGCGCTCATCCCCTGGCCAACCTGCGCCGGAGTGTTGGGCATGACCCTGATGACCCTGTCGTGGCCCAGACCCCTGACGATCGTGTCGATCCTGGCTCCGGCGACGATGGAGACCACGAGCTGTCCGGGCTTCAGATTCCCCTTCAGTGCAGTCATGGCGTCGGGCAGCACCTGGGGCTTGATCGCGAGAACGACGACGTCGCTGCCCTCTATCGCCGCGGCCGCATCGCCGCTGCAGCTCACCCCGTACCTGCTCTGGATCGTACTGCGGCGGGTCTCGTCGATGTCGCAGGCGCGCACGGCATCCTTGCTTGCCGCGTCGGTGGAGATCAGGGCCGAGATCATGGCCTCGCCCATGTTGCCGGATCCGATGAAGGCAATTCTCATCCTTCTCCTCCCAAAGATCGCCGCTCCCCGAAGATCGCCCGGCCTATCCTCACCATGGTCGCTCCCTCCTCGACGGCAACCTCAAAGTCGTCGGTCATTCCCATCGAGAGATGCCTGAGTCCCAGAGCATCCCTGAGCTGTCGCAGGCGGCGGAACACCGGGCGCACCTCATCCGAATCCTCGACCCAGGGGGCCACGGTCATCAGCCCCTCGATCGCTACGTTAGGCATTCTCGCGATAGGCCCGACTGCCTCCGCGACTCGCGACAGCGGGAAGCCCCTCTTGCTCGCCTCGCCCGCGACGTTGACCTCGATGAGTACGGGCAGCCTCCGTTGACTGCGTTTGCTCAGCGCTTCCGCCAGCCGGAGCGAGTCAACGCTCTGGATTATATCAAAAACGTCCACTGCTGTCTTTGCCTTGTTGGTCTGGAGATGTCCTACCATGTGCCAGGTGATCGTGGGCCTGAGTCTCCCGAGCCGCTCGATCTTGGGGGCCGCCTCCTGAACACGGTTCTCGCCGAAGTGCCTGACGCCCGCGTTGTAGGCCGCCTCGATAGCGGGCACCGCGATGTTCTTCGTCACCGCGACCAGCGTCACCTCGTCCGGCGAGCGCCCCGACCGGTCACAGGCCGCAACGATGCGCCGCTCAATATCTCTCACGTTCTGCTCAACAAGCATGTTGGATCACCTATGGAAGCTTGTCGCCGATTTCAGCAAGTTGTAGGGTGGGTGGAGCGAAGCGCAACCCACCGCCACCTCACTCAAAGTGAAGCCCTTTCGGTTGCTCCGGTTGGGCGTGCCCCCAATCGGGAGCGTAGAACCCCAGCTCAACGAATTGCCCGAAGCTGCCGTGCTTCCATTGCGAAGGCAGGGACACGTATCCATGCTTGACGGGATTGTAGTGAATGTAGTCGCAATGCCGGTTGAAGTCGCTCTCATCTCGAATTCGGTGCTCCCAGAACCTCCGCTGCCAAACGCTCGCCTCCTTCTTCCTACACATCGACTGAGAGATCGTCGCGGCTCGGGGTCCGGAGTAGCGTCGTGTGAAGGCCGACTTGATCTTCTTCCATCGCGTGGAGAAGTCGAGGTCGTGATCGGGCAGCGTCCAGATGCAGTGGATGTGGTCGGGCAGCACCACTATCGCGTCTGTGGTGTACGGAAGTGCGTCATTGACTGCGCGGAAGCACGCATTCAGCATGTCGATTGCTGTGTCCGCC
>CAZNMB010000238.1:1075-3934 GCA_964574095.1 uncultured Dehalococcoidia bacterium | reverse complement strand
AATATCTTCTTCACAATTAAGCTTTGATAACCGTATAGACAACCTGGACAGATTAATTAATTTACTTGGTTCTATACCGGAATATAACCCAAATGAAACAGAATTACAGGTAGTTTCATTAACCACCCTGTTAGGTGATTTAAGATCTAGAAACGATGCTGCAATTGCAGCCACAACACCGTTGAGCAATGCCCGCATTGCAAGAAACAACATCCTCTATAACAATGGTGCTGGCCTCGTTGACAAAGCGTTAAACGTGAAAGCTTATGTAAAGTCCCTCTTTGGTGCAACAAGCCCGCAATATCATCAGATTTCGGGCTTAGAGTTTAAACGATATAAAATCTGATAAAAAGGGCGCAAGCCCTTTTTTTTATTCCATTACTGCTAAATTTAAAGTTGCATCCTCATTTGTAAAACCCCCTAAGCAATTTATCAAATAAGCTTTGGCGACTTTAAAACTTCCTATATCATTTATGGAATTTTCGATAGCATTTATAAATAATGCTTTGGATAGTTTGTAATATGCTTTGGCGTTTATAAAATAAGCAGTGGCGAGTTACAAACTTGCTTTGACATTTATCAAATGAGCGTTGGAGAGTTTCAAACAAGCTTTGGCGGTCAGGCAAGTAATAAAATAGTCTAAAAAGAATACCTGTTTATTGCACTATAATAGAACTTCCTTATTAAAAATCACAGGATGATTATTTGATTTAAGCTCTACTTATTAAAATCATCAAAAATAGTTTCTGCAATTTACAAAAGCATTGATAAATTTCTGAAAAGAAGGTATAAAACCCACCCCGCATAGTTTTTTTGTCATATTTTTTGTCCTGCCCTGGTTTTGCACATTTGCAAAAGCACGCCCCCTTCGGGATGCACAACCGAGCATTCGTAGAATGCGAGCTCATGCACTCCTTTGAAAAACATACACGAAGTGTGCATAAACTTTTGCAAAAGAGCAAAACCCTACCCCTCAAAACAAAAAATCCGCCAAAAAACCTATCTTCCCACGTTAAAATCCGAAAACAAAAGAGCGCCCAAAAGAAGCCCCGGCGGAAACCTGCCTTACCGGCAGGCAAGCCGGCGAAAGGTCTTTTCCTATTTTGATGCTGAAAGTAATATCCGGTTTTTTATCTGTTTTCTCTCCCCGGTTCACTCCGTTGACCCTGAAACAAGCTTTCCAATCCGCCCGGATAATGAATATCTCAGGCTTGCAGCCTGATGATTTGAAAAATCATTCGTTCCGCCTAAAATATCAGCCTTCCTATTCGGAAGGCAAGCCTGAAAGGCTGAAAGAAAATCCCTTTCCATCTGTTGACGTTGCCCCTTTGACGCTGCCACACGCTGACGCTTTCATCAAACTGACGACGTCGCCCATCGCTTTGACGCCTTCATCCATCCCGACAACTTACGAGGGCCTTAAAACGCCCCCTGACCCTGGCGTTCGGACGACCTGTTTTGACGTCCGGTTGCTGGCGATGTTCGTCAGGCTGTTGGCGACCTTCGGTCGCCTGGTGGATGTTGAAGTTTTTTATCGAAAAAACCTCAATTTGTTGATAACTAAAGCTTTTTACTTAAAAGTTGTTGGTAAATATCCTGATGATGTTCAAAAAACTACTTTAGCCTGTTTTGGACGCTCTGCTGACAGAAGGTTCGGTATTCGGTTAAGAATTTGCGACCTAAGAGGACATCTTCCATTTTTTGGTCGGTGTCCTTTTTCTTTGTCTGTTAAGAACAGATTTGTTTTCTTATTCTTGTTATTTCGAAAAAAAAGTTCATCGTTTTCGGTTAAATACCAAATGTTATCTTCGGTATCAATAAATAAATTTACAACATGTTTTTTTATGCCCTGTAACAAAAATATACTATCTAAATTTGGAGTGAACCTCTCAGTTTGGATATCGAAAAGCATTAGTTTGTATTGATTTTTCAGCCACAAATGGTTTTCGTTGTCCACATAAGCACGGTGAAATCCTGAATATTTGGAAAGTGAATATGCTTGTTGTTCATCGTAATGCATGTATCGAAATGTGGCACCATCGTATATGTTTACTAGGCCTTCGGTAATAACAATCATCCTTTTGTCAGGCAGTTGGCAAATAGTCCGTACACGGTTATCTGATAACCCATTGATACTACTGATAGGCGAAAACACATAATGCTCCTGTGCCTTGAGCCCTATGCCCGGTATAAGAAATATATAAAAGATGATATTCTTCATTTCACCAACTCTCAGGCTAAATTACTAAAATAAAGGAGCGAAAATATAACCGGGTATTACCTTTTAAAGCTCAATTTTAATTAACTTGCTTTCTATAAATGCATTTTGTAAAATTTAAATGGTAACAACTAACAATATTTCAACTACAGTTTCAACATCTGCAACATATGCTTCAATTTCATTTTAACAGGGAAACTATCTTTACATTACTATAAACTAAACAAAATTCTATGAAAAAAATATGGTTCATTTCTACAATGTTAATTGCCGGTCTTATGTGCGGCCATGCTCAAAACTGGCAAAAAACAAATATGGGGGTAAAAGCTACAATCAATTCTTATGCAATAGAGGTTCAATTTTATACTCCTTCAATTGTAAGAATTTTAAAATGGCCCGAAGGTAAGTCATTTACGAAGCAAAGTCTTTCAGTTATTAAAACTCCGCAGAAAACAGATTTTAGCATTAAACAACAAGGAGACGAAATTATCCTGAAAAGCAAAAAAATTGGCGTATTGGTTAACCTTAAAAATGGGAGGGTTTTCTTCGGAACACCTTCATCTGTACAACTTTTAAAAGAAAAA
Organism: uncultured Dehalococcoidia bacterium; assembly: GCA_964574095.1. Taxonomy (GTDB): domain Bacteria; phylum Chloroflexota; class Dehalococcoidia; order SZUA-161; family SZUA-161; genus SZUA-161. Next base: position 1,132 of record CAZNMB010000238.1, on the reverse strand, counting down.
GAAGGTAGCACATCGTTTACCGATTTCAACGATGCAGGCGTAAGCACCTACACGGTA
>CAZNMB010000238.1:0-1065 GCA_964574095.1 uncultured Dehalococcoidia bacterium | reverse complement strand
TGACGAAGCCATTTACGGTTTGGGGCAACAACAACAAGGCAAAATGGTGCAGCGCAATATTAGACTGAATATGGTACAGGGTAATACGGATGATTATGTCCCTTTTTTCTTATCAGTAAAAGGCTACGGGATATTTTGGGACAATTATTCACCAACAGTTTTCGAGGATAACCCGGAAAGCACTTCATTTAAATCGGACGTTGGCGATTGTATTGACTATTACTTTATGTATGGCGGCAACGCCGACGGCGTAATTGCCAACATGCGTGACCTTACCGGCCAGGTTCCGATGTTCCCTTTGTGGACGTATGGTTTCTGGCAAAGTAAAGAACGATATAAAAGCCAGGATGAATTAACAGAAGTGGTAAAAAAATACCGGGAACTTGGCGTGCCACTCGATGGCATTATCCAGGACTGGCAGTACTGGGGCAATAATTACCTATGGAATGCCATGTATTTTCTCAATCCCGGGTTCTACAATCCCCAAAAAATGGTCGACGATGTGCACAAAATGAATGCACACATGATAATATCAATCTGGAACTCGTTTGGGCCGATGACAAAGGAGTACAGGGAACTCAATAAAATAAATGCCTTGTTTAACTTCGAAACCTGGCCACAATCGGGTTCAGAAAAATGGCCACCTAACATGGATTATCCATCCGGTGTAAGGGTTTACGATGCCTATAATCCCCATGCCCGTGATATTTTCTGGAAGTATTTAAACGATGGAATTTTCAAGCTCGGTATGGACGGCTGGTGGATGGATTCCTCGGAACCTGACCACTTCAAACCAACGCCATCGGATTTCGATACCAAAACTTACCTTGGTTCATTCCGCAAAGTACGTAACGCCTTTCCATTAATGACAGTAGGTGGTGTATCGCAACATCAACGTTCGGTTACATCCGATAAACGGATTTTTATTCTTACCCGTTCGGCATTTGCCGGGCAGCAACGTTACGGGGCCAACACATGGTCCGGCGATGTAGTAGCATCCTGGGATGCGTTACGTAATCAGATTTCAGCCGGCTTAAATTTCTCGCTTTGCGCTATCCCTCATTG
>CAZNMB010000237.1:0-3949 GCA_964574095.1 uncultured Dehalococcoidia bacterium | reverse complement strand
GCTGGCGGGCTTCGCCGTCCTCTTCGGCGCCATCGGGGTGTGGCGTTTCCGCACGAGCGCCGCGCAGGGGGTGCCCCCTGCAGGTCATTGGGCAGCCCCGGAGCATCCCCCCGGGGCCGATGGGGGCCGACACCAGCGTTCGCCGGGGAAAGGCCTGGAATCCCGCCGGGGAACGGGCTACAATTCGAGGTGACATGGACCAACCCGCGCTCAGAATCAAGAGGCTGCGGCCCAATGCGATCGTCCCGCGCCGGGCCACTCCCGGCTCGACGGGCTTCGACCTCTTCGCCTGCCTCGAGGGCGACCAGCCGGTCGCCCTCGACACCAGGCCTCGGCTCATCGGCACCGGCCTCGCCATCGAGGTGCCACGCGGCTATGACGTCCAGATACGGCCCCGTTCCGGCCTCTCGGCCCGGGGCGTCGGTGTCACCTTCGGCACGGTGGACAGCGACTACCGGGGCGAGGTGATGGTGACCATGTACCTCTTCAGCCCCGGCACCGGCTTCGAGGTCAGGCACGGCGACCGCATAGCGCAGGTGGTGATCAGCAGGGTGGAGGACCTGCCCGTGGTGGAGGTCGATGAGCTGACGCCGACCGAGCGCGGCGGCGGCGGCCACGGCTCGACAGGTCGATGAGGCCGTCCTGCCCCCGGTGAGCGGCGCGCCCGCTCCGAGGGCTCCCCACTCTCCGCGTACCTTCCCCGAATTGACTCCGGCAACGCCGTGCACTAGAATCTCGGGTGAGAGGTGCTCTGCTCATGGAAGCGATGAAGAATCTGACCGACCACCTGGCGACGAGGGTAGTGGATCTGGCGCGGATGAGGGGGAACGGGACCAAACTCATCGGCTACACCCCCGGCGGCTACATGCCGGAGGAGCTGGTATACGCCTGTGGGGCGGTGCCGGTGGGCCTCATACGGGGAGGGGACCCGGAGCCGGTGGCGGAGAGCGCCGCGTACGTTCCCCGGTTCATCGACACGTTCTGCCGGGCGCAGATCGGGTACAGGATGCTGGGCGAGGAGCCCCTGTACCAGATGATCGACCTCCTCGTTGTCCCGGTGACGGACCACAACATCAAGACCATAGCCGACTGCTTCAACTTCTTCGCCGGCGCCGACGTGTTCCGGTTCGGCGTGCCCCATCAGAAGGACGAGCATGCCTTCGAGTACTACCTCACGGGGCTGCAGAAGCTCAGGGAGAAGCTGGAGGAGTTCACCGGCACCGGGATCGAGAACGGCAGGCTGCGGGAAGCGATCGACTCCAGCAACAGGATGAGAGACCTGCTGCGGGAGATAAGCCTGCTGCGCCGCTCTGAGCGGCCGCCCCTGACCGGCCGCGAGTTCGCGAGGCTGAACCACGCCTCGTTCGTCGCCGACAGGTCGGTCCTCATCGACGCTCTGGAGTCCATCTACCGGGAGCTGAAGGACAGGCCCTCCTCCCGCCCCGCGGGGCCGCGCATACTGCTGACGGGCTCGACGCTGGCCATGGGCGACTACAAGGTCCTGGACATGGCGGAGGACGCCGGGGCGGCGATCGTGGTCGAGGAGTTCGCCGAAGGGATGCGGCACTACTGGGACAACGTCAACGACGGCGGCGACCTGATGGAGGCCCTCGCGGACAGGTACTTCCGGCGGCGCATGCCCCCGGCCTGGTTCCGGCCGTCCCGCGAGCGGCTCGACTACCTCATAGAGCTGGCCCGGGACTTCAAGGTGGACGGCATCATCTGGTACCAGTTGATGTACCGCAGCAGCTACGATATTCAGTCGTACTACTTCGAGAAGATGCTGAAGGCGGAGCTTGGCATCCCGATGCTGAAGATACAGTCGGACTACGATGTTTCCGAGAAGGGCCCTCTCCGCACCAGGATCGAGACCTTCGTTGAGATCATCAAGGCAGGGGGAGGCAACTGACCATGTATACGGAGCTTCTCAAGCTGTGCAGCTTCGAGCCGGATGAGATCGAGCGGGAAAGGCCGAGGATCGACAAGGCGTTCGGCATCCTCGGGCTGGGGGTGGAGGACTTCGAGCGGGGAGAGCAGAGGCTGAGAAGGTACCTGGACATCGAGCTGCTGGGGGTGCGCAGGTTCCTCGGCATCTGGATGAGGGAGCTGGTGAACCTCGTGCTGGCGAAGGAAGAGCACGACAGGGTGGTCTACAGCGATTTCCCCATGGAGCTGCGGCCGCTGATGTCGATGATGCTGTCAACCGGCGAGAAGGACATATACTTCGCCACCCCGGGGCAGATCATCAACATGACGATGGGCCAGATATTCGACAGGCTCACGCCCTTCCTCGTGGCCGGGGAAGAGAGCGGCCTGCCGCCCGGCTCCGCCCACTGCGGCCTGTACCAGACCCGGCTGGGGGCGATGGTCAAAGGGGTGATCCCTTTCCCCGACCTGTCGGTGATCGCGTCCTATCACTGCGACCAGCCGGCCGAGGCGGAGCAGCTGCTGCACGAGGTCTACGGCGTCCCCGTGGTATACCTCGATAGCTGCGCCGACGCGAACTGGGGCGACTGGCCGAAGTTCAACGACCACCGCGTTCGCTACTGCGCGTCACAGGCGCGCAAGATGTTCCAGACGTTTGAGGATATGTTCGGCTGCACGATCACCGAGGAGGCGACGCGCGCCACCAACAGGGCGAACGCGATATTCCGGCTCACGTTCCAGGAGATGATCGAGCTCATCGGGCACGCCGACCCGCAGCCCATCAGCCAGTCGAGCCTGGCCCACGCCTTCTTCCTCAACTCCATGCCCACGAGGGACATCGCGGGGAAGCAGGAGGCGCTGGAGATCCTGCTCGGGGAGGTGCGGCAGAGGGTCGAGCGAGGCGAAGGGGTCGTCGAGAAGGGCGCGCCCGGCGTATTCAGCACCGCGACCATAAGCGTGGACCCGGGCATCACCCACTTGATCGAGGAGTCGGGGCTGGCGATCCGCATCCAGATACCCTTCTGGCTCAGCCCCTGGGTGCTCACCAAGCATCCCTACCGCGAGTGGGCGGACATGATCGGCGTCGGGCCGTGCCTCGACGTTCCCCACTCGTGCGAGGCGCACGTCGCCATCAACCTGGAGAACTGCAGGGCCTTCAACGTGGACGGGGCCATCGACTTCTACCCCTACTCGTGCCGCGAGTGGGTCCCCACCGTCATGATCACCAAGAAGACTATAGAGCGGGAGCTGGGCATACCGGTGCTGGTCCTCGAAGGGGACTGCTACGACACCCGGGACTACAGCGTCGGCCAGCTCAGGACGAGGGTCGAGACGTTCGCGGAGCTGCTGCGGGCGGCCAAGGCGGCGAAGGCCCGATGAGCGAGACCGTCACCGCGGGGGTCGATGTCGGGGCCGCCACCGCCAAGACCGTCGTGGTGGCGGGTGGAAGGGTCCTGTCCCACGCCGTCATGCCCACCGGCCACAGCGTCGCCCGGGCGGCGGAAGAGGTCACGGAGGCGGCGCTGAAGCTCGCCGGCCTCTCCCGCGCCGACCTGCGGTACATCATCTCCACGGGCTACGGGCGCAACGGCGTCGCCTTCGCCGACAAAGCGGCCAGCGAGATCATCTGCCACGCGAGGGGGGTGAACCTCCTGATGCCCGAGGCGAGGACTGTGATCGACATCGGGGGCCAGGACAGCAAGGTCATCGGGGTGCGCGCGGACGGCACCGTGAGCGACTTCGCGATGAACGACAAGTGCGCCGCGGGAACGGGCCGGTTCCTGGAGGTCATGGCCGGCGTCCTCGGCCTCGGGATCGAGGAGATGGGGCCGGCGTCGCGGGCCGCCGGCGAGCCCTGCCCCATTAGCAGCACCTGCACCATATTCGCCGAGACGGAGATGGTGTCGCTCCGCGCGGATGGCAGGAGCCGGGAGGACCTGGTGGCCGGCATCCACAGGGCGGTGGCGTCGAGGGTGGCGGTCATGGGCCGCACCGTCGGCTACCGGGAGCGGGTGGTGTTCAC
>CAZNMB010000236.1:0-3950 GCA_964574095.1 uncultured Dehalococcoidia bacterium | reverse complement strand
CCTGTTGCGGGCGGCCCTCAGCTCGCGTCTCGACGTGTCAGCCAGGTCCCTATTGGAGCGCGAAGCCCATCTGAACGGTGGCGACTATGTCAGTCTCCCCGGCGATAATCGGGGTCATGACATCGAAGGACTCCCCGGCACCGTCGGAGTAGCTCCTTGCCGGATACGGAACCGGCACGTAGCTGTCTGCCTCGGAGATGTACGTTGGCGCTCCCAGAGAGACGCCGGCCGTGGTCGCCATTGCGGACGCCTTAGACATCGCATTGAGGACTGCCGCCTCTCTGGCCTGTGCATAGTACGGCTCCGGGTCGTCAACGTCAAAGGTGATTCCGTTGACCCTCGTCAGATCGCCCCCCGCCCCCGCCACGGCGTCGATGACAGCGCCCGTGCTGTCGATCTTCCTGATCTTCGCCATGACCGTGTTCGCCACCCTGTAGCCGATCGTCACACTCTGGTTGGAATCGTCATCCCATCTCGTCACCGCGGATATGCTGAACCACTGCGTTTGTATGTCCTTCTCGGCAACGCCGTTCGCGGTGAGGACGGCGACGACATCAGTCATCGCTGATGCAGCCTTGCTTTGTGCCTCGCTGACCGTGTCCTCCTGGGACTCGACCCCAAGACTGAGGATGACCACATCGGGGACCGCGCTCACCTTCCCCGTTCCGGTCACCCACACGCCCGTCTGCTGCGAGGCGTCTCCCGCAACCGAGTACCCCAGGCTCGCCGACTGCGCGAGCGCCTGGCCTTTCTCCGCACTCGCGTCGCTCTCCGACGCGCAGCCGGTCGCGACCGCCGCCAGCAGCAGCGCCAGACCCAGTGCCAGCACCAACCCTTTCTTCATCACTTGCCTCCTTCTTCACTTACGCCGCGCATCCGCGCGGCGATTGTGTCGCCCGCGTGCCCCGCCGGACGAATCGGCACGCTCCTTGCCGCCACCGGTCATCCGGCGGTCCATCTCCTTCGACGGCGCCACACGACCAGCGTGAGGGCGACCATGGCCAGCAACACCGCGCCGACGCCGATCTCGATCTGTCTCATCGGCCAACCTCGCTCTGCTTCATCGAGTCCTGTGTCCACACCCATCGTCTCATGACCACGTTCGCCGAGCGCCATTCCCCCCCCCGCAGCCTCACCCGTGGCTACCGGTGCGGGCGGAGGAACCGCCCCTTCAATGTCGCCATTGTCCCACTTGAGCGTGTCCTCCATCTGGCCATACGCGGCTGTTGCGTTACCGGAGACGGTGGCCTGCGGGGCGAACAGCCCGCCCGTATTGGCCCGTCCCTCCTGAGGGACCGCGTTGGAGAAATCCAGCGCGAGCACCAGCACCAGCGCCGCGGCCACGACTACAGTCGCCGGTCGCAGCCACCGCAGGCGCTCGGGGGCAAGAACGCTTGCCCGGCCGACCCCGGAGCCCACCGGAACCGCAACAGGCGAGGGCCACAACACGCCCCACCTTCTCGGGATCGCCCGCTCTCGCGCCACATCGGCCTCTCGTATGGCGAAAGACCTCGGCACGGGCACTGACGGCACCCGGTTCAGCAGCCGCACGGTGGACCGCAGCGACTCAAGCTCCTCCGAGCAGCCGGCGCACGTCTCAATGTGGCGATCTACGAGCGCCACGTCGTGGCCGCTCAGGCGTCCATCCATGTACTCCGTGAGCAGGCCCCTCACCTTGCGGCATCTTCTGCTTCCAGCGCCGGGGAACATGATTCTCAGGACTCCTCCTACTTGTATTGACGAAACTCGAACGGCAAAAGTTCCCCCCGCTGCCGCAGCAAGTCCCTGAGACGCGACCGCGCCCGATTCAGCCGAGACTTGACCGTGCCCAGCGAGACGCCGGTCGCCTGAGCGATCTCTTCGTAGCTCAATCCCTGAACGTCGCTGAGCACCACCACGAGACGCTGGTCCTCCGGCAGGCGGGCCAGGCTGTCGGCGAGCAGTCTGCCCAGCTCCCTCCGCTCGGCGAAGTCTTCGGGAGATTCCGTCTCGTCATCCGCGATGAAGTCGCCCGCTTCGGCGATCAGGTTGTCCAGGGACGTTGCGGACGCCCGGCGAGCAGCTCTCATCTTGTCCCGACACGAGTTGGCCGCGATCTTGAACATCCACGCCTTGAAGCTGCCGCCTCTGAACCGGGCGATGGCCCGGTACGCCGAAACGAACGTATCCTGGGTCGCGTCCTCAGCCGTCTCGGCGCTTCCGAGCATCCGCAGCGCCAGATTGTAGACCGAACGCTGGTAAAGCTCGACAAGATCGTTGAACGCCTGAAGGTCGCCCGCCCGGCTTCTTGAGATTAGGTCCTGTTCGTCCATACGCCGCCTGCCCGCTCAGTCCCGGGGGATCGCTCCTTGACGATATGGCTTCGCTGCCGCTATACTGAACCCGGTAAGGCAAAATGCCTCGGACATTCTATCACGTTTGGCTGGGCCGTTCTAAGCAGCAGATTCGAGCTATGACGGGCAACATGAGACCGCTAGTCCGCGAGGCCCTCCAGATCATCGTCCTGGCCCTCGTGGTCTTCTTCGCCCTGCACTTCCTTGTGCAGAACTTCAGAGTCGAGGGCTCCAGCATGGAGCCCAACCTCCACGGGGGCAACGGACACACCAACTACGTCCTCGTGAACAAAGCGGCGTACTGGTTCGGCGACGGTCCCCGAAGAGGCGACGTCATTGTCTTTGAGGCGCCGGACCAACCTGAGAATGACCGGATCAAGCGAGTGATCGGCCTGCCCGGCGAGACGGTGGAGGTCAAGCAGGACGGCAGCGTCCTGATTGATGGCGAGCTGCTTGATGAACCGTATATCTCATCGCAGAGAGGCGGCCCCAGCGGGACCTGGGACGTGCCCGAGGACGAGTACTTCGTCATGGGAGACAACCGCTCGGTCAGCTACGATTCGCGCGCGGGCGGCCCGATCCCCAAACACAACATCATAGGCAGAGCGTGGATCATCATCTGGCCCGCCGGCGACTGGGGATTTGCGCCCAACGAGGCCGTCGCGTTCGCGACCTCGTGAGCCCTCTGGCCCGCACGATACACCGGTCCCGGTCTGCTACCTCAGTCTGCTGCCCCCGATCAGGCATGCAACCCGGACCGGCAACTCACGGCGGTGGAGACGTTCCGTCCCGCTCTGTATAATACACGATGCCCGGAGGTAGTCCCATGACATTGCACAGGTGGGGAAAGGTCGAAGAGACGGCACGGGGAGTCGGCCAGATCCGCAGGAGCGGGACAGTCATCGCGAGTGCGAGCTACGACCTGGAGATCGATACTGAGAAGATCACGGCCCGGTCCTTCCTTGTGGATGAGGGAAGCTTCGTCCACAAGGCCGCCAGCGGCGTGATATCGCTGCTCGACGGGGTCGTTCTCCCCGGCGACGAGCACGGAAACCCTGCCGGCTCCTTCACCCTCGTCCTGGATGACGGGCGCGAGGTTGACTTCGGCGTCGAAAGCTGCGTCCTGCACCGGGACCCCAGGCGGCAGGAATGCCGGATCCGCGGCTCGGCCAACCGGCTGTGAGCAGTCGCGCCGCGACATTGACAACACGTACGGCGTAAACTACAATGAGCCCCAATCGACAGCCGCCTTCTGGAGAAGTGCCGTGAAGAGAGACCTGATGGACATCCTGGCCTGCCCGATGTGCAAGGGGCCCCTCGAACTCGATGTCACCGAGGAGGACGAGAACGAGGTAGTAACCGGCTCATTGAAATGTACCCGGTGCCCCGAGACCTATCCGATCAAGGATGCCATCCCCAATCTGCTGCCGCCTGATCTCCGGGAGTAGGATACTCAGACGACCCGCGGCGGATTCGGCTCCCTGGAGCCCCTTCGGACTCAGGTGAGGAGAGAAGGACAGCCCATGAGGAAGTTTCAGATTGCCGGCACGATAATCAGCACAGTCTGCCTTGTTCTCGCCGGACTCTTCATCTGGGGGCTCGTCGCCGGAGAACCCT
>CAZNMB010000235.1:0-3953 GCA_964574095.1 uncultured Dehalococcoidia bacterium | reverse complement strand
CATCAGTTGCGTGCTGATCAGCTCGAGCGAGATCCCCACATAGACGAAGAAGAAGGCCTTGAGCAGGAACGCTACCTCACTGAAGAAGACCCTCTCCATCTCGGTAAGGCCGATGTCTCCGCGGCTGTCGCGCTTCTCGAAGAGCACGGAACGTATCGGCTCGATGTTGCCCATGGTGATGGCGAAGGCCAGTGTCGCGATGGCGCCATTGAATCCCAGTATCTCGACGACCCCGAAGATCACGAAGACGAAGGCCGCGGTCGTGAACATCGTATTCTTCAGGGCACGTATCCGATGGAGCACGGTTGACCAGGCGCACGCTCCTATGATGCCGAGGACAATGGCCACGAAGAAGGAAGCAAGCACGCTGCCGGTGATCGAGATAACCTCAAATCGTCCGATCTTGTACGCTTCAATAAGGGCAATCGTCAGGACAATGCTGACGACCGTGGTCACGGTCGATTCCACCGACAGGATGGTCTGGCTGTCCTCCCGCAGCCTGAGCTGCCGGGCGAGAGGGATGACGATCGCCTCCGAAGTGGAGCCGATGATCGCCCCGAAGACGAACGCCGGCACCAACTCAAGATCGGTCAGCCAGTACGTGAGCCCGGCGACGATCGGAGTGGTGACCGCGAACGTGAGCATCGAGAGCTCGAGAGCGCCGCCCAGAGCCGCGCGCAGAGTGCTCAGCTTCAGGGCTATGCCGCATTCGAGAAGAATGATGATCAGCGTGATCGTGGCAAAGACCGGGCCCACCTCACCGAACTGGGAAGGAGACACGAGAGCCAGGACAGGCCCCAGGCATATTCCTATCGCAATCAAGAAGAGGACGTCGGGGATTCTGGTGCGACTGAACACGCCCGTGAAGAGGTGCGCCAGGAAGACGATGGCACCAACTATCGCGATCACCGGGGCGACATCTTGCATAGACGCAGACCCCCTCAGGTCTCGTAGCGGCCACATGTGGCGACAGCTTACACCAGCATGCTAGGAGGTTTGCGGGATGTTGTGAATCACCCAGAAGTCATCCGGGGCGCGGTAGCATCGTAGTGGGCATGGCACCGCTGTAGTACCGGAAGCGTACACCCCGTGTCTCCTCAGGCTCAGCTTCATCGCCGGAACGAGACGGCGTACGATCAAGCGACAGGAGCGTCCTCCGGCATCAACGCGGCGGTGCCGCCTCCGGCACGCTCAAACCGAAGCACCGGAGGGCATTGTGGGGGCATGGCGAAGCGAGAAGGCGCCCACGGCTCCCAGCAAGGCCACACCCGCGGCAAGCAGAAGCGCTGAGTAGAAGGAGCCCGAGGCATCCGCCATGGCACCTGCAATGCTCGGGGCAACCGCCTGCCCGATGCCGAAGAGCAGCGTGATGAGACCCAGCGCCGCCGGGGCCAGTCGGGGGCCGAGCGTATCGCCGCAGGAGGCGGCCATGATCGCGGGGATGCTCCACGCAGACAGGCCGAACAGAACGGCCGAGAGAGTGAAACCGGGTGTCGTGGGCCACAACGCAAACAGGCCAAAGGCAACGGCGTGGATCAGATAGACGATGATCAGGGCCCGCCTGCGGCCGATCACATCTGAGACTGTGCCCCAGATCAACCCGCACAGCAGGCTGACCCAGCCCATGGTCATGAACAGGTCGCCGGCGGCTTCCTGGGTGTACCCGCCCTCCGCGATCAGGTGCTTGGTGAAGAACGTCATGTAGATGATGTAGGAGAAGCCAAAAGCGGCATAGACCATGCCCAGGTGCCACACCGCGGGTGACCGGTAGACCCGACCCCACTGGAGCGTGTGCGCCTGAGGTCCCGGGTCCGGCTCACCGTCGCCCGCGCCCGCCGGTGTCAGTTGCAGCTCTGACGGCCGGTTCCGCAGGAGCAAGAAAGCTCCAACCGCCAGAAACAGCGCCAGCCCACCGAATATGAACCAGCACACGCGCCAGGCGTTATCCTCGTAGATGCCCAGGACGGGCGGGACGAGGGAACCCACGAAGATGAGCCCCAGAGACGAGCCCGCTACCGCTACGCCCGAGGCGAGACCCCGGCGTCTGCTGGAGAACCAGGATGCCAGCAGCCCCATCACCGGCACGTTGCTGGCGCCACTGCCGATACCTGTCACCACGCGCCAGGCCGCCGCCGCAGGAAAGTCGTTGGCCAGGCCGGTGAACACCATGCCCGCACCGGCCAGGGCAAGGCCTCCCGCTATCACCGGCCGCGGGCCCCACCGCGCCGCCGCTGCCCCGCCGATGACGGCAAACGTGAGATATCCGGCAAGGTTCGCGGTCGCCAGCGCGCCCGTCTCTGTGTTGTCGATCCCCAATCCAGCCTGCATCTCGGGAAGGACCATGGTGTATCCGAAGCGCGCAAGTCCCAGGGATCCGAACACGACCAGCGTACTGACGGCAAGCACAACCCAGCCGTAGTGAAATCGACGAAATGGAAAGGACATCGCCAACTCGAACCATCAGGGGGATGGTCTCACTGGAAGGGAACACGTTGTCCGCCCGCCGGTCTATCGTATCTACGGCGGACAACAAGAGAAGGCCAAGCATCAACGGTGATGCTCAGTCTCCTCTGAGGGCACGGCTGCCGAGACTCTTAGTCTATCCCTTCCCGATTCTGAATACCTTGGTGTTGCACTTCGGGCACACGCCCTGTGTGGCCGGCTTGCCGTTCTTCATCTTGATCTGTTTCGCGCCCTGGATCTCCACTTTCTTCCGGCACTTCATACAATACGCTTGCATCAGTCACCTCCCCTGTTTTGCCGGACAGCATAGGGCATGAGGCCATACAATGTCAATACCTGTGACGACCGCCTCGCTATTCATCGTCGGTTTCATGTCCATTAGGCCAAACCGCGGCGAGCGGCGGGCAGACTACCGTGGTGTCCGGCGGATGCCAAGGCCGGTACCTGCGATGGTGGAGTGCGATGTTCACCGGCCGGGAAGCGAGAGGCAGACGGGCCTCAGAGGCGGTCTTCCAGGCCCAGCATGCCGGCCACCCTGGCCAGAGGCGGATTCTCAGGAATGTACTCCGGGGGGATCCCGGGGATGTTCTTCACCACCCTCCAGAAGATGATGCCCAGCTTCAGGAATGCGAAGGCTTCATGGTAGAACAGGTCCTCCAGCTTCCTTCCCAACGCGCTCTGATACACCTCGATCGTCTCCTCCCTCCCCGGTATCCCTTCCCAGCGAGCGCCTCGCATACCGCTCTCACCCGTCAGCCAGTCTATGGCAAGGAACCACGCCAGGTCCGTTTCCCCTACCCCCAGGTGCGTCATGTCCCAGTCGAGAACAGCCGCGATCTTGCCGTCGCGATACATGAGATTCCCCAACCGGGCATCTCCCCAGCAGAGAGACACGTGACTCGGGTCAGGCCTCTGCTTCTTGAACCAGTCGAAGGCACCCTCGATGAGCGGTCGAGGCTGGACCTCGGCCCACTCCGCCATTCCCTCGTAGAAGCCCATCTGCTCGTCAAGTACAGCGGCACCCCCTGTGGCCGGACCGGCATCAGGCAGCCCGAGCCTGGCACAGTCCACCGCATTGATCCTGGCCATGACTTCGAGCACCTGGTGGTAGATCCTGCGTCTTCCCTCGGGGCTGGCCTCATGGAGGGGCCCGCTGACCTCGTCGCCGAACTGCTGAGGATCGATTACTTCACCTTCGACTCTGCCCATGACGTAGAACGGGGCACCGAGCACCCTCCTGTCAGTCTCCAGCCAGTAGGTCCTGGGCACCGGAACATCGCTTCCTTGCAGCGATTCCATCGCTTTGAACTCCCGTGCCAGGTGAAACTCGGGGAATACCCGAAACACCATCGGCTCCTCCCGAACGACCAGTCTCTCCGTCTTCTCCCGGCCGCCTTCCCGCCAACCAAGGTCGAAGAAGTGAATCTCACTGCCATAGCCGCCGGTAACCTTCTCCAACCGGCTGACCGAGACCTTCTCCGCGGAGGGCA
>CAZNMB010000234.1:0-3957 GCA_964574095.1 uncultured Dehalococcoidia bacterium | reverse complement strand
CTGGTGACATACTTCTCCAGGTAGAAAGCCGGCACGCCGAAGGCCTCGCTGCCCAGCGACCGGGCGTACTCCATCGCCCCGGCCAGATCCTCTTTGCTGTTGGCGACCTTCATCCCTATGCCGCCGCCGGCGCCGCTCGGCTTGACGATCACCGGATAGCCGATGGAGTCGGCGACCTCGAAGGCGCGGGGCATGTCGCTCTCACCCTCGATAGCGCCGTCGGACCCCGGCGCGACCGGGATCCCTTTGCTCTTCATCAGGTCGCGGGCCCGGTGCTTGGGTTTGGCCGCGTTCATGGACTTGCTCGGCGGGCCGATGAACTCAATCCCGCGACTCTCGCATTGCTCGACGAACGCCGGGTTCTCCGCCAGAAAGCCGTATCCGGGATAGATGGCCTCGGCGCCCGACTGCTTCGCGATGTCGAGTATCTTCCCGCCGTTGAGGTAGCTGTTGGCGGGCTCGGGGTCTCCCAGCGGGAAGTCCTCGTCGGCGTGCTTGACGAACAGAGCCTCGGCATCTGCGTCGGAGTAGTCGGCGACCGAGCCTATCCCGAGCTCCCGGCACTCCCTCACCGCCCGCAGGGCGATCTCGCCCCGATTGGCAACCAGGATCTTCTTGAACATTGCCATTGACCTCTTTTCTTCGGCAGAGTGAGTGCCCTAGTCCTCCTCGATCACGAACATCACGTATCCGGTCTCGACCGTCTGCCCCTCCGCCACCTTGACTTCCGTAACAGTGCCATCCACCGGAGAGAGTATCGGGTTCTGCATCTTCATCGACTGCAGCGCGCAGAGCTCCCCGTCCTCCTCGATCTTGTCGCCGGCACTTACGGCCACGCTGACCACCTTCCCCGGTATCGGCGCCTCGATTATCTCTGGAGCCATGTTGGGTTCTTCTCCTTCCGATGTAAGCTCGCGTACTCAGCCAGATTGGGCCGGGTCGCGTCAGGCAAGCGGCATCTAGTTTAGCCGTGAACGGCTGTCGGTGTCAAGCTGACCCGAATGATGTCCGCGATGCACCATGCGATGTATGGTGCTTGCTCCATACAGGCCCGACCTGTATAATACTACCCGTCAGGTGCACGAGTCCCGATCACTCGCAAACACCCCCCACACGGCTCGACGACCGCCCGGACGCTGGCCGCCCCCCTCGTGACAAGGATGAACCTATGAGACCACATCGAGGCCCCCGTAAGCTCGCTCAGATCGACAGAATGCGCAACAGACTCAGGCAGGGCGGCAGCCCCGCCGAGGTGAGAAAGCAGCTTGCCAAGGGGAAGCTGACCGCGCGGCGCAGAATTCACAAGCTCCTGGACCCGGGAACGTTCCAGGAACTCGATATCTGGGGCACCCCGCTGGACACGGAATCCGCAATAGACTACCGCAAGGGCCCGGCGGATGCCGTGGCCGTCGGCTACGGCGAGGTTTGCGGGAGTCCGGTCTACGTCTGGTCGCAGGACGCGACCGAGCTCGGCGGGACGCTGGCCACGATGCATGCCCGCAAGATCACGATGGTGATGGAGAAGGCCATCCAGGCCCGAGTCCCCATCGTGGGCATCTTCGACTCCAAGGGGCCAAGGGTCCAGGATGCGATTCAGCACCATCACTTCTACTCCCCGGAGTCGATGGTGTACTTCCAGACGAGGGCCTCCGGGGTGGTCCCGCAGATCTCACTCGTCATGGGGCCGTGCGTGGGCGAGATGGCGATATCGGCGAGCATGGCGGACTTCGTCTTCATGGTGCGCAAGACGAGCTACATGCACGTGGCGCCGCCGCCGGAGGACAAGACCGCCCAGGAAACAGGCGACTCCGCGGTGCATTCCCGGCGCACCGGCTGCTGCGACGTGCTGGCGAAGACCGAGGACGAGTGCCTGCAGCAGTGCCGCGACCTGCTCGGCTACCTGCCGTCGAGCAATACCGGTGACCCGCCGGTTGTGGATACCGGAGACGCTCCCGACCGCAGGGAGGAAGAGCTCCTGCAGATCGTCCCCTTCGACACGACGAAGGCTTTCAGCATGTACAAGATCATCTCCCTGGTCGCCGACAAAGGCGAGTTCTTCGAGTTGAAACAGGGCTGGGCGAGGAACCTGATCACCGGGTTTGTACGGCTCGACGGCCGGACTGTCGGTCTCGTAGCCAACAACTCCCCAGTCCTTGGCGGCTCGCTGACGCTCGATGCCGCGGACAAGATGGCGCGGTTTGTCAGGTTCTGCGACGCGTTCAACATCCCGCTGGTGTGGCTCGCCGATACCCCCGCGTTCCTGCCCGCCGTGGACGAGGAGACGAGAGGGCTTATCAGGCATGGGTGCAAGGTGGTCTTCTCCAACGCCGAAGCCACCGTGCCGCAGATCACTATTGCGGTGAGGAAGCTCTACGGCGGCGGCGGCCTGGCTATGCCGGGCACCACACTGGGAGGCGACATCGACGTTGCCTGGCCCACGGTGCAGCGCGGGCTGATGGGGGGCGAGGGCGCGGTGTCGATCATCTGCAAGAGGGAGCTAGAGGCCATTCCGGACGGGGCGGCCAGGGAAGCGCGGCGCGCTCAACTGGTCGCCGACATGAGGAAGAGGTTCCAGGCCCTCGAGCGCGAGTGGGCGCAGGACTTCATCGACCCGCGCGATACCAGGCCCTTCCTCATCAACGCGCTCAAGTCGTTCGCCGGAAGACGCGAGGAAAGGCCCCGGCGCAAGCACGAGAACATGCGGCTGTGAACGCAGGCGCGCCCGGCGCGCCGCCCCCGGCTCAGCGACAGGCATGCGAAGAGCCCGTCCCGGGTAAGGACGGGTTCTCTTTGAGTCTTCCAGCGCTCGGCCGCGCCCGCGGCCGCCTACAGCGGTATCAGGGAGTGCTTCCTCCACGGCCGGGATGGCTCCAGCTTCTTGGAGAGCCTCTCCAGAGTGTTGATCAGTACAGGCCTTGTCTGCCGGGGATCGATGATGTCATCGGCGCCCTGAATACCGGCGAGGTGATGCGGAGTGGCATACTCGCTGTGGATCTTCTCCATCAGCTCGCGCCGCATCTCCTCGGGATTCTCCGCCGTCTCGATCTGCGCTTTGTAGAGCGCATCCGCGGCCCGGTCGAAGCCCTCGATCCTGATATCGGCGGCGGGCCATGAGTAGACCGCGTCGCATCCCATGCGCTCGGTCCCCATCACGAGGCGCCCCGCGCCCCAGCACCTTCTGACGTACACCGTGATCCTGGGAACGGTGGACTCGCAGATGGCGAATACCGGCTTGGCCGCATTCCTCTCCAGGCCGTCCCTGCTCTGCTCCTGCTCGAGGCTCGGCAGGAACCCGGGAGTGTCAACCAGAAACACCAGGGGTATGCTGAAGCAATCGCAGAACCTGATGAATCGCGCCTGCTTGTCGCAGCTATTGACGTCAACGCAGCCGTCGCTGGCGGCCGGGTTGTTCGCCACCACTCCCACTGTCCGGCCGGCCAGACGCCCGAATCCGATTATCATGTTGGGCGCGTACAGCGCCTGAAGCTCGAAGAAGCGCCCGTTGTCCACGATGGAAGAGACCACCTGGTGCATGTCGTAGGGCTTGCTCACGTCGGTGGGCACCATGTCCAGAAGCGCCTTGTCGGCGCGCTTCGGGTCGTCACCCGTGTCCACAACCGGAGGCTTCTCTCTCCAGTTCGACGGCAGGTAGGTCAGAAGCTCGCGGCATGCGTCGATCGCTTCCTCGTCGCTCTCCACAAGGAGATCGTTGGAGCCGGTGACCTCCGAGTGCAACTGCGCACCGCCGATCTCCTCCTCCGTCACGTCCACGAACGTCACCGCCTTCAGGATCGGAGGAGAAGCCACCGACATGAAGGCGATGTTCCGGCGCATGATGACGAAGTCAGCCATTATGGGAGAGTAGGCCGACCCGGCGTAGCAGGGGCCCAGCATGAGGCTGACGTGGGGCACGACGCCCGACATCAGGGGCGGGTAGTACATGAACCCGCCGCCGCC
>CAZNMB010000233.1:2197-3962 GCA_964574095.1 uncultured Dehalococcoidia bacterium | reverse complement strand
CTTCGAGCAGCACTGCTTCACGGCGTTCAGCAGGCCCGCGTCCGTCTTCGGCAGCTTCTTCTTCTGAGACGAGGGGCACAGTCGAGTCGCGACGAGCAGAGCGAAGGAGCGCTCCTGTTCCCGGTACCAGCCGAGGTCGATGAAGTACCTGCACTGGGCGGTGCCATTGTCCACGTCATTCTCCACTGTCATTGGCCGACCTCCCTTTGATCGTCTTTCTCCGTCTCGATGAGCCGGAGATGCTCCGCTGTGACTCCCAGTTCGATCGATGCCTCGCTGTCTACCTGAAACGGAGGACCGACGAAGATCCTGCCGTAGTCCTGTACCTCACCGTGAAACGGGTCGTCGGCGCTGGTCAGCTTCTTGCGCCCGTCGATTATGCCCATGTCGAAGGGAAGAGTGAAGTGGAGGTCGGCGGCCGTGCTCTCGATATCCGTCTGCCGGGGGAAGCCGTTCAGGGCCCGGATCTCGCGCCGGTACTTGGCTGTGGGCAGAAGGCCGAGGAGATTGCTGATCGTGAGGTCTCCGCTGCCGGCGACGATCTTGAGCGGGGCGACCGAGATGAGGTAATCACATGACAGTATCACGCTGGGGACCCAGAACGTGGATACCGCGAACGGCTTGACCAGGGGGTTCTCCACGGCCACGGGTACGCACTGGTCCACATCGAGCAGCATGACGCGCGGGAAATCGTACTTCAGCTGGCGGTAGATCGACTGCATGCTGTCGGGCCCCGCGCTTCTTTCCAGGAGCACGATATCGGCTCCGCTGACGCGCCTGATCCCGGCGATGACCGCTTCCAGCGTCTCGCGGCTGGTCGTGGCCGGATGCGGCTCGGCGCAACGGGCGCTGGGCTTGATGAGAACACGCCGCGCGAAGGCTATCTCATTGGGCGGTTGAAAGACGAAATTGGCTGCTGGAAAGATCACCGCTTGCCCTTTCTCCGTATCGCGATATCAATGGCGCCGGCCTCGCTGATTCCCTTGAGCGTTGAGACAAGGCCGAACAGCACGTTGGCGAAGAGACGGCGCACGAAATCGTTCAGCGGGACGTGCCTGCCGTCCACGTAGAGGGAAACCGTCTCGCTCTCCACCTTGTTCAGGTACTTCTCCTCGATGAGGTCCACAATCCCCCGGGCGTCCTCCGGCGTGTACCGGGGGATGCCGGCTTCCAGAGGCTCGTCGCTGACGACGGCGAGCAGTTCGCCCGGCCCGCAGAGCAGCCCGGCCCCTGTCTTCCCGCGGTGGACCTCGATCTTCGCCACCTTGTCCTGCTTGAACCCCTCGGCGAGGATGATATCAAAATCGGGGCCGATGAACCGCGAGAGGTCGGCCAGGCTGCTGTCGTGATCGACATCGGCTATGAGGGCGAACCTGTGCGGCGAGCTTATGACCACGGCGTCGCTGCCCGCCTGAGCGTGCGCCCAGGAGTCTTTCCCCTCCAGGTCCAGATCGACGCTGTGGGCGCTGTGCTTCACGGCGGCCACGCGGTAGCCGCGTCTCTTCAGCTCGGCTATCATCTTGCCCATGACGTAGGTCTTGCCCGCGCCGCTCCTGCCGACGACACTGACGATAGGGACCATGTGCCGCTCTCCCGCTTCCATCCTCGACTAGATATCCTGCTCCCAGTCCAGCATCTGGACCGTCACCTCGTCGCCGATGTTGACCGCGGGCGTGTCCTCCGGGATGATCATGAGGCCGTTGGCCTGCGTCATCGAGGTCAGGATGCCCGATCCCTGGGGCCCTGTCGCCCTGGCGACGTATTC
>CAZNMB010000233.1:0-2097 GCA_964574095.1 uncultured Dehalococcoidia bacterium | reverse complement strand
CGGGTGACCTGGGCCGCGAGGCTGTAGGTGTTGCTGCTGTATATCTTCCCCTGCGGCAGGGGCTTGCCCACCTCCACCAGTTCGTCCCCGGTGGACAGAATCGCCACCACGGGGCGGCGATGCACGGAGACAACGTCCCGCCCTACCGACGCGAGTACGCCGATCTCCTGGGGGCGGACCAGGGTGCCCTTGCCGAGCACCAGGCTTCCGCTCGAGATATCCTCCCCCGCCCTCCTGACATTCAGACCCTTCTGGACCTCGCGGAAGACGCCGATCTCGGTCAGGGGCTCGCCGCGACTCTTGCGATTCTCCTCGTCCGTATCTTCGAACTGGACGACGGTGTCAGCGCCCCCGGGTATCGGGGCGCCGGTCATGATCCTGATCGCGGAGCCGGGCCCGACTTCGTCCTTCGTCACGTAGCCCGCCGCCACCTCGCCGACCACGCGAAAGAAGTTGGGAGAGGACCGCGTGGCGCTCACGGTGCCCTCGGCCTGAATCGCGTAGCCGTCCATGGCCGAGTTGTCCAGGCCCGGGATGTCGATCGTCGAGCGCACGTCCTCCGCCAGGACCTGGCCCAGCGTGCTCAGTATCTCTTCGTCCTCAGCCTCGAGGACATCGACGTGGCCGAGGACCTTCTCCAGGGCTTCCTCAACTGATATCATGTCGTCGTCCGCTCTGACCCCGGCATACTCCGGCCGTCTTCACGGCCTCGCGAGCGGCCAGCGCCCGCGCCCTCTCCAGGTCTTCCCTCGTGTTCACGTTGAAGAAGCTCAGGTGCTCGGGGTCGAAGGATTCTATCTCCTCCCTCTCCACATACTTGACCGTGACCAGGTCAAGGAGATCGCCTATCTTGCGGTGTCCTTCCTCTAACAGGCCCTTCATGGCGGGCAGGCATTCCTTTGTGTAGACGGCGTGCAGCGGCTCGCTGTAATCGCCTACTCTTGGCATCACGATGTCGAAGCCGGGAGCGAGTCCGATCACGTGGCGGAGCAGGTCGCGGTTGAGAAAAGGCATGTCACAGCCCACGACCAGGTTGCTGAAGCTGCTTGAGTGCACCAGCCCGGAGTAGATGCCCGCAAGGGGGCCTCCTCCGGGGTGAAGGTCCGCGACCGTCCTGGCCCGCTTGTACGAGGCAAAGGACGACCTCGATTGCCGTTGGGAGATCACGACCAGGATCTCGGCGCTGATCGGGCCCAGCCGTTCGATGACCCGCTCGATCAGGCTCCTCCCGGCGACCCACTCGGCATGCTTCTCCCTTCCCAGGCGCGAGCCGCGGCCACCGGCGAGGACAATCGATGTGGTGCTCAAGATGGAGGCGCCTGTCCTCTGTTCCTCAACTCCTGCAATCTTATTGTATCATCTTGGTCAACGGAATTTAAGAGGGCTCGGACACTACAAACGCCGCACGGGCCGGGGAGCGGAACTCCTGGAGCCTTCTCTCTCTCTTACCTGCAGACGTGAGGGTGATGGCGGCGGGACGCGCGGCTACTCCTTCTCCCAGCCGCCCTCGCCGATGAGGGGAACGAAGCGGCAGGGCCCGAGGTTGGCCGTAGTAATGTCCTCCTGGCCCTTGACCACCCTGATCAGGTCCTGCTCGAAGGGCGTCCCCACGGGTATGACCAGCCTGCCGCCTACGGCGAGCTGGTCCACGAGCTCGCGGGGCACGCTGGGCGCTCCGGCCGTGACCATTATGGCGTCGTAGGGTGCCTTCTCCTCCCAGCCCAGCTTCTCGCCGGCCAGATGCACCTCCACGTTCTTGTAGCCCAGCATCGAGAGCAGCTTCCGCGCCGCGTCCGCCAGGTTGCGGTGGCGCTCCACCGTGACCACCCACCGGGCCATCTCGGCGAGGACGGCCGTCTGGTAGCCGCTGCCGGTCCCGACCTCCAGCACCTTCTCGTTGCCTTTGAGCTCCAGGGCCTCGGTCATGATGGCGACGATCAGGGGCTGGGAGATGGTCTGCCCCATGTCTATGGGGAGCGGTATGTTCTCGTAGGCAGCGTGCTGGCTGGAGGTGGGGACGAACAGCTCGCGGGGGACGCGGCCCATCGCGTCGAGCACCCTCCGGTCCCTGATCTCGTGGGCCAGATGCCGCATCAG
>CAZNMB010000232.1:2258-3979 GCA_964574095.1 uncultured Dehalococcoidia bacterium | reverse complement strand
GTCATCCAGCACCAGTATCTCGTAGTTGGGATAGTCCTGCCGCCGCAGAGAATCGAGGCAGGCCCCGATGTTGGCCTCCTCGTCTCGGGCGGGGACGAGCACGGAGATCAGGGGGGCGGGATCGGGCACTGCGGCGTCACACCGGGTCCTTCTCAGTGACCGCAGGTTGAGAAGCGTATTCAGCAGCAGGAGCACCAGCAGGGCCGAGACGGCCGCCTGGTATGCCATCTATGACGCTCTGGCACTGCTGTGGCCGATGTCCTCTGCCTTCCTGACCTCTTCGACGTCATCGCCGAATATCCATCCCTTGATGAAGGACGGCACGACGATGAGCAGACCTGCCAGGAACCATTCCCAGGAACCGTACCACAGCCCGAGTATTGGGGGTAGGGACATGCGAAACACTCGATTGCTCAGCACGTGCCGCCGGGTGACGGCCAACGGCAGGAGATAGAAGACCGACAAGATGAGCACCGGCAGGACATTTCGCAGAACAAGGCCCGATATCCCGATGGTCAGTCCCTGACCGCCACCGCCCCGCAGCCAGATACTCCAGCTGCACCCCACGACCGCAGCCACCAGGATGACCATGGTGGCCCAGTCTTCGTCCACAAGCTGGCGGGCGATCATGACACAGGCTATGGCCTTCACGATCTCGAGCAGGAAGGCCGCGGTCGCCGGCCGCCTGCCCCCGTGGAGGGCCACCGCCGTCACCGTGGCGCTGCCCGTCCCGAAAGTGCGGATGTCGGTGCCGGTGAAGCAGCGCATGGCAAGATAGCCGGAGGGAATGCTCCCGATCACGTAGCCGATAAGCATTAGGAAGAAGACCATCATCTCGACCACCCCCTGCGCAACGACACACTAGGCCATTGTGAGTACTCTAGGCCCACCCCCGGCCGTTGTCAAGCAGACCCGCGGGGAGCCGGCCCGGGAGCAGGCGCGATTGAAGCATCTGTTCGAGGCGGGCCGGGGCAAGCGCTCGGGGACGCCCCGTTGCTCCAGTGGTCGAACGCAGTGCTAGTCGATGGCGGGGAGCCAGAGAGAGAAGGTGCTGCCTCTCCCCAGTTGACTTGCGACCTCTATCCTTCCCCCGTGGACTTCGGCTATGTGCCTGGCGATCGCCAGGCCGAGCCCGGCCCCTCCTTCTGCTCTCGATCGGGCCTTGTCCACGCGGTAGAAGCGCTCGAAGATGTGCGGAATGTCCTCTTCCGGGATGCCGATGCCGGTATCCGCGACATCTATGACGGCCACTCTTCCGACTCTCCTGAGCCTTAGCGATACTGTCCCACCGTCCGGAGAGTACCGGATGGCGTTGTCCAGAAGGTTGAGGAGCAGTGCCCGCAGCTTTGCCCTGTCGCCGTTCACCGCAGCCGAGTCCATCTGCTCCAGACGGAACTCCAGCCCTTCTTCCCGGCACAGTGTCTCGGCACGCCCACCAACAGCAAGCAGCAGATCGCCCAGGTCTATCTCTTCGAGGGACAGCCGTTCCTTTCCCGAATCCGCGCGGGCCAGCGTCAGAAGCTGATCGATGACTTTGGACATATGCCCCGACTCACGCGAGATGACCTCCAGCGACTGCTTGTACTCATCCGCGGGCCGGTCCTTGTTCAATGCGAGGGTTGACTCCGCCTGAATGACCGCCAGCGGGGTCCGAAGCTCGTGCGAGGCGTCGCCGGTGAACTGCCGCTGCCGTTTGAAGGCTTTCTCCAGCCGCTCGATCA
>CAZNMB010000232.1:0-2248 GCA_964574095.1 uncultured Dehalococcoidia bacterium | reverse complement strand
GTGGAGGCCAGTCTCCCCAACTCGTCCTTTGACTGGACCGGGACCCTGCGGCCGAGGTCGCCCTCCTCGATCTCACGCGCGGTGCGCGCGATTTCGTCCACAGGCTTGAGCGCTCTCCTCGCCAGGAACAGGCCGCCGCCCCCGGCTACGGCCAGGGTCAGGGGCCCCGCGATGGCCAGAGTGCGCATCAGCCCGGCGAGCGCGTTGTCTATGTCCCCGGTGGAACGGCCAACAGCGACGGCCGCCGAATCGACAGGGAATCCCTCCAGCGGTGCGCCGGGCCGGCCCGGCAAGACGGCGAGTCCTTCGGGAACGAAGGTGACAACATGGAACCGCAGTCTCCTGCCGTCCCCCGTGCTGATCGTGGTGTAGAGTTCCTCGCCATTCAGCGCCCGCTGCACGAGAGCGGCGTCCAGAGTCACATCAACGTCCCGGGCGGAGACGTACCCGATCTCGCCCTGACTCTCGTAGTACAGGATCACGACTTCTCCCAACTCCTCCTGGAACTGGCCCATCGCTATGGCGCCCATGACGCTTCGAGACCTCTGAAGCTCAGTCGCGCGCACGTCCAGCGAACGGTCAAGATTCTCGTAGAGGCTTCGCGACAGGTTGAAGTAGACGCCCGCGCTCAGGGCGCCGATCAGGAGCGCCAGCACCAGCAGGTACCAGGCGGTGAATCGGAACTTGATGCTGTGAACGAAGCTCATCATGCTCTCAGCCGATAGCCGGACCCTCTCACGGTCTGTAGAAGGCTCTGCCCCTCGTCGCCCAGCTTCCGGCGCAACCTGCGCATGTACACATCCACGAGATTGGACATGCTGTCGAAATCGTAGTCCCAGGCATGCTCCTCGAGCATGGTGCGTGTCACGACCACGTTGGGATGCCGCATGAAGTACTCGAGGATGACGTACTCCTTCGTCGTCAGCTCTATGGACCTCTCTCCGCGTCTCACCTCGCGCGTCAGGGTGTTCAGGGCAAGCTCTCCCACCTTCACCTCCGGCGATTTCGTCAGAGCCTCGCGCCGCAGAAGCGCCCGCACCCGGGCCAGCAGCTCGTTGAAGGAGAACGGTTTCACCATGTAGTCATCGGCCCCGGCGTCAAGCCCCCGTACCCGGTCCTCCACGGCATCCCTGGCGGTAAGCATGAGGACCGGGGTGTTTACCCCTTTTGCCCGCAGCTCCTCGCAGACCTCGATCCCGTCCTTCTTCGGCATCATGATGTCGAGGATGACAAGGTCATAGGGATTGACTGCGGCCATGTATTCTCCCTCTTCTCCATCATATGCCACGTCCACGGCATAGGCCTCCTCGATAAGGCCTCGTCTGACCACGCTGCAGAGCCGCCTGTCATCGTCAACAACGAGAATACGCATCCACAACCTCCACGCGGCTGTCGCAACAACACCATATTACCTGAAGATGAACGGAAGATGAACAGAGCGGTCACCAGTCTCTCCGGCTCGCGTTCAGCCTCATTTCATCCCCAGTTCATGCGCCAATGCTACACTTGCCGCAAGAATGCAGTCTCTCACCGGATCCTGGCAGAAAGGAGGTGAAACGGATATGTGGAGACACAAGAAGCTCATCCTCATGTCGACGCTGGCGATCGTGGCGCTGGCCGGGGCCATAGGCGGGGTCGCCCTCGCCCAGAACGGGGACACGGACCAGGGCCAGAGTACGGACAAACAGGGGGCGCTTCTGGACAAGGTCGGTGCCATCTACGAGCAGAACACCGGTGTGGCGCTTGACCTGGAACAGCTCAAGACGGCCTTCACCCAGGCCCAAGGCGAGATGCTGGCCGAAGCCCAGCAGAATCGCCTTCAGGCCCTTGTAGACAAGGGCATCCTGACGCAGGAACAAGCCGATCAGTACCTCACCTGGTGGCAGTCGCGGCCCGACCTGCCGCTGGGCGGTGGCGCCCTGTCACTGGGCGGTCACTGCGAGCGCGGCTTCGGAGGCCACGGTTTCGGCGGAATGTGGCAGTAGAGGAGAGTCCCCGGTTGCCGGGGCGGCGCCGAGCTGCAGAAGGAGAGGGGGCTTATCCCCCTCTCCTTCCTGTGTGGACGTACCACACCACCGAGATTGGGGGCGGCCTGCTCCCCACCGGCAGCGACTCGGCCCCCGGCATTAATCGCTTGTTCATCTCAGGTTCATCCAAGATCTGTACGCTACGGGCCATGAGTTTCGACGTGAGGCCGGCCCGGCCGGGCGGCTCACCCGGCGCTCAAGCCCGACTGATACTGGATCCC
>CAZNMB010000231.1:0-3981 GCA_964574095.1 uncultured Dehalococcoidia bacterium | reverse complement strand
ACCGTGATCAGGGCGGGGAGCCCGACTTCCACCACCTCGTATCCGTCGGGGAGCATCCTCTCGACCCGAGCCTTGCCATCCGTCACTTCTATCTTCTTGGCCACCGTCACGCTGGGCAGACCCAGCAGCTCGGCGATGCCCGTTCCGACCTGTCCGGCGTCGAAGTCGCCCGCCTGCCTGCCGCAGAATATGATGTCGAACTCCCCGACCTTCTTTATGGCCTGAGAAAGAGCATAGGCGGTGGTGGTGCTGTCGGAGTTGTCGAACGCGGAATCCTTGAGCAGGAACGCCTCGTCAGCGCCCATCGAGAGTGTGTGCTTCAGCACCTTCTCGGCCGAGGCCGCTCCCATGCTGAGGACCGTCACCTTGCCGCCCAGCTGGTCTTTCAGGCGAAGGGCCGCTTCAACAGCCTGCTCGTCGAACGGACTGATGACCGGCGGCGTATCCTTCGCAGGTATCGCCCGTTTCGCTTCCGCATCGATAGCGAAAGCGGAGGCTGGTGTCTCGGGATCAGGGATTTCCTTCACGCAGACGATCAGATTCACAGCCTTACCTCCTATGGGCACAAGAATAGCGTCTTCAGAAGCCCGACAGTCGAAGCCGCGTCAGAACCACCTTCAAATTTAGCACACAGCCTCGGGAGTGTCAAGGAAAACCGTAGCTGCCGCTATCGCCCTTGACAAACGCCCCCAGAAGTGGTAAAAGTTCAGCAGTCCGAGATATTGGGGACACGCGGCGGACTTTGGCGTCCCGCTAGGAACATATCAGGTAAAGGCAGCAGTCCGACAGTCCCGCAGGACTTGCACCGTAGGATGACCTGCAATTGAGAGGTGAAGAATGAATTGGGTTGACGCTGTTGTCCTTGCCATGCTGGTCATCCCGATGTTCATCGGCTTCAGGAGGGGGCTGGCGAGGACGGTATTTCCTCTGCTCGCGGTGATTTGCGGGGTCGTGGTCGCGGGCATATTCTACGGCTCCATGGCTGATGCCCTCTCCGGCTGGATCGAGAGTCCCACTCTGGTCAACGTACTCGCTTTTGTCATCGTCTTCGCCCTGTTCATGACAGCAGGTCTTGCTCTCGTCGCGATCTTCCGGCGACTGCTCACCAAGGTGGTCTCGATGTTCAAATTCGGCTGGGGCAGCCTGACCAGTACAGTCCTCCCGCTGGGCAGCATCGTCCTCGGAATCGCGCTCGCGGGGCTATTCTATGGCTCGGTGGCCGATCTGCTCTCCACGTGGATCGACAGCCGGAGCCAGGCCTCGATTATCGCCTTCATCATCATCGTCATCCTGGTCATAGTCGGTTCGGTGGAGCTGTTCCTCATACTCTCTTCGATCGCGGGCAAGCGCCCCGCCATCCCGTTCACGGGATGGGTTGACACGCTCGGCGGTGCGGTCGCTGGCTTCGTTATCGGGGCCATTATCGCCGGGGCCGTCCTCTCGTTCATGACAAAGTACCCGTCAGGGGGAGTAGACACTACCGTTGGTGACTCCGCCCTCGCCGGGTTCTTCCTCAACCAGTTCCCCTTCGTCCTTCACCTACTACCTGGCGAGTTCGACTCCGTGCGCCAGTTGTTCGGCTGACGCAGCCCGGCCGAACCGGGGCCGGCGTCCTCGGAGGCGGCATCCAATTCAGCGTCCGTGTGTGCTGTCATGCGGCGAGCGGCCAGCCTCATCCGGGGAGCGTTTTGCACAGCACCGCACTGTGCTAAAATGGTTCTGAGTTCACCTTTGCGGATGGTTCGATAGAATGGACTGGCTGGATATCATCCTCGTGCTCATGCTGCTCATTCCCACGTTCATCGGCTGGAGACGAGGGCTCATCGGCACCATAGTCCCGCTCGTGGGTTTCGTGGTCGCAATCCTTCTCGCCGGCCAGTTCTATGATTCCGCAGCCGGCTGGCTGTCGCACTGGTTTCACAGCCCGGCCCAGGCCAACCTCCTCGGCTTCGCCATCATCTTCATACTTGTCCTGGCTGCAGCTTTGTTCGTCGCCTCGATCGCGCGCAGGATGCTCGGCCTTCTCCTGCTGGGTTGGGTGGACAAGATAGGAGGCCTGGTCTTCGGTCTCCTCACGGGAGCACTGATTGCCGGCGCCCTGCTGTCCCTTGTGGCCAACTTCTTCGGCTCCCGTGTCGATTCCGCCATCACAGACTCGGCATTGGCGACCTTTCTGGTGGACAAGTTCCCGCTGGCACTCTACTTCCTCCCCGGAGAGTTCGACTCCGTGCGGAACTTGTTCACGTGAGGCCTGTGATAGCGGATGAAAGCCCGGCAGCTTCATGGTTGGACGGTGACCTCCGAGCAAGCGAGGCAGATACAGTCGGACCTTGCGACAATGGTCTGCAGGCGGAGAGAGGTCGATGACGTCAGGTACGTTGCCGGCGTGGATATCTCCGTTCGCCGTGGCGATGTCCCGGCTCGTGCCGCAGTCGTGGTCCTGAGCCACCCGGAGATGGAATTGGCCGACGTCAAGGTCATAGAGAGGCACGTCTCGTTTCCCTACATCCCGGGGCTTCTTTCCTTCAGAGAAGCGCCGCTGATCCTTGCCGTCTGCGAAGAACTCACGCTGGAGCCCGACCTTGTTCTCGTGGACGGCCAGGGCATAGCGCATCCTCGCAGAATGGGGCTGGCTTCGCATCTCGGCGTACTGTGGGACCGCCCCACAATAGGATGTGCCAAGTCCAGGCTGTGCGGCGACCACGGGCCTGTCCCCGCTGAGCCGGGTTCCCACGCGGAGATCGCCGACCGGGGCGAGGTTGTCGGCGCGGCGCTGCGTACCCGGCGGGGCGTGAAGCCGATGTACATCTCGATAGGCCACAAGGTGGACCTCCCGGCAGCCATAGAATGGGTGCTGCGCTTCTGCCGGGGGAGGCGACAGCCGGAGCCAACGCGCCTTGCCCACCTCGCCGCTGGGGGCCATCTCAGACTGATGCGCTGCAACTCGTAGTCACCCGACTTTCACTTGCGAAGAGGGGGAAGATGGAGGAGCACAGACAGACTCTGGACGAACTACAGCGCCGGATTGCGGCGATAATGGAGCATCTTTGACATTGCCGGAAAGCAGCAGCAGATCACACGACTCGAGCAGGAGACTTCGCAGCCCGACTTCTGGCTCGACCAGGAGAAGGCCCAGCGCACCATGCGCCAGGCTGCCCGTCTCAACGACGTGGTGCGCACATGGCGCGATCTCGAGCGCAAGGTAGCCGACCTGGCAAACCTGGTCGAGCTCTCCCTTGCCGAAGATGACGCGTCCCTTGAAGCCGACATCTCGCAGGGGATTGCCTCCATAACCACTGCGCTGGAGGAACTCGAGTTCCAGCTCCAGCTTGGCGGCGAGTACGACCCCAGCGGCGCCATCCTCGCGATACACGCCGGCGCGGGCGGCACCGAGTCCCAGGACTGGGCCCAGATGCTGCTCCGGATGTACCTGCGATGGGCAGAGAAGCACGGCTTCACCTCCGAGGTCATTGACGTCTCCCCCGGCGAGGAGGCGGGCGTCAAGAGCGTCCTTGTCGAGATCGACGGCGATTACGCATACGGGTACCTCAAGGGCGACCGAGGCGTTCACAGGCTCGTCCGCATCTCGCCGTTCGACGCATCGCACAGCCGCCACACTTCCTTCGCGCTGGTCGAGGTCATGCCCCTTGTCGAGAGCGCCGTGGAAGTCACCATCAACGCTGATGACCTCAAAGTGGACACGTTTCGGTCCAGCGGCCCTGGAGGCCAGCACATGCAGAAGACCAGCAGCGCAGTCCGCGTGACCCACGTCCCCACAGGCATCGTGGTCATATGCCAGAACGAGCGGTCGCAGCTTCGAAACAAGGAGGTCGCCCTTCGAGTACTTCGTTCCAGGCTGCTTGACCTCGAGCTGCAGAAGAGGGCTGACGAGGATGCGAAGCTCAAAGGCGCGCACGTCACCGCAGAGTGGGGCAACCTGATTCGCAGCTACGTGCTCCATCCCTACAAGCTGGTCAAGGA
>CAZNMB010000230.1:0-3986 GCA_964574095.1 uncultured Dehalococcoidia bacterium | reverse complement strand
CGGCTGTGATCGGTCGTTCCCGTGACGGCCGCTTCGTAGTGGAAAGCGGCATTGCCGTTCAGAGTGATGGTGTCGGCTATGACGGCTCCCATCATGTCGCCGTTGCCGCGAAGAGTGACGGAAGCGTTGGGGGCATAGATGACCCCGCGCAGGGCTCCATTGCCGGAGGAACGGTGACCTTGCCGCCGGGTGAGGTCAAACGGGAATCCCTGTCCGGGCTTGCATATGCCTCCGCCTTGAGCGGCTCTTGAACCTGAGCCTTGGGAGCGGCGACATCCTCTGATGACGACTCTACGGTCTCGTCTTGGACAGTGCTGTTTCCGGGCTGCGACTCAGGCAGCTGGTAGTCCGGAGTAGTGATATTTCCTGCTTGCGGCTCCGCGCCGGCTTGGAGCTCGGCAGCGGCCTCTTCCTGCACGGAGGTCATCTGCTCCGCAACAGAAGCGCGGGCAGTGGGGATGAGGTGAGTGACAGGGCTCACCGCAATCGCCAGAATGAGAACCAGTATCAAAGAAGACTTGAACCAGGCCATTCCCGAGATCCTTGACAGCTTGTTCATTGCACCCGCCATCCTTTCATATGAGGTGTTTGGCACAGAATGAAGGCCATAGCGTTGAAGCCATGCCTTGAACGTATCGCAACTGAGAGCTCGAAGCCGCCAATCCTCAATTCATCACCCCCAAGTTGATGCTGGTGAACGTCAACATCAGGTACGTATTGAAGCTACAATGCGTACTATATCCCCGCCGTGCCTCGTAGCAGAGTATGATAAGATATTGGGGAGGATCATAACACGAAACTTGAGACATGTCAATAGTAGCATGATTATGTCTACAGTATACGTTCCGGGTTGCTGTGGACCCGCGTGGCTGATATATAACTGTCGTACACGATTGGTTAACCGGATGGCGGGAGACGGTGCCGTGAATTCGGAGAACTCGATGAAAGAGCGGGCTTTCCTGACCGGCCATGCCGTTGCGTGCCTCGCCCGCCGAAGACCGGTCCGGCGGCAGTCGGAGACCTACGGGATG
Organism: uncultured Dehalococcoidia bacterium; assembly: GCA_964574095.1. Taxonomy (GTDB): domain Bacteria; phylum Chloroflexota; class Dehalococcoidia; order SZUA-161; family SZUA-161; genus SZUA-161. Next base: position 2,955 of record CAZNMB010000230.1, on the reverse strand, counting down.
ATCCAGCATAGCGAGAGAGGACGGTCATCCCCTGAAGGAATCCCGGTACCCGGCGGAACAGGTTGCCTTCGCCCTGAGGACCAGGCCGGAAGATCCGGCGCGGGCACGGGACTCCGGGAAGAAACGACCCCGCCGGGGCCCGGGGCCGCTTTCTCAGCGGCGGATCAATCGTGTAGAATGTGAATCGGGCGCCGGCGGCGCGCGCCGGGCCCAGTTCATCACGGGCGGGACGAATATGGCCGATGGCGACCGGGGGCTCGCCTCATCGGGGGCGGGCATTGTGATGTTCTCGGGGAAGGGTGGCGTGGGCAAGACCACCTGCGCCGCGGCGACGGCGCTTCACTACGCGTCGCAGGGGGAGCGGACCCTGTCCATCTCGACCGACGCCACGCCGTCGCTGTCCCATATCTTCGAGGCCCCCGGAGACGGGAAGCCGAAGATGATCCGGGAGTCGCTGTACGTCAGCGAGCTGGGCGCGGCAGAGGTCGAGCAGATGTGGGACGAGAAGTTCGGCCGGGAGGTCTACGACGTCTTCTCCTCCTTCGTGGATATCGGCTACGACGAGTTCGTCGAGTTCACCACGTCCATCCTCCCCGGCCTCAGCGAGGAGTTCATGGTGGACTACATCAGGGAGCTGGCCCTGGGAGGCGGCTACGGCAGGATCGTGTGGGACACGGCGCCGATCGGCCAGACGCTTGCCCTGCTGGGCATGCCGGCCATGATCCTGGAGCACCTGAGGATGGCGCCGAAGGTATATGCCCGGCTGAAGCACGGCAGCGTCAGCAGGGAGCCGATACTTAACATAATAAGCCGCTGGCAGCAGCTATCCGCCGATGAGATGGAGTTCCTCAGGGATGAGGTGAGGTTCGTCCTCGTCACCATCCCCGAGGCGCTGGCGGTGGAGCAGCTCGAGGGCGTGTTCCGCGAGATGGGAAGGCACGGCCTCAGGGTGTCGCGGCTGGTGGTCAACAACGTCATCAAGGCGGACGACTCCGATTTCCTCCGGGCCCGCGCGGCGGAGCAGAGGAAGTACCTCGATCGCATCTACGACAGGTACTCGGACGTAGGGATAGTGGAGCTGCCCCTGTTCCCCCACGAGGTGAAGGGCTGGGACCGGCTGCAGGAGGTCGCGCGCATCCTGTTCCCGTAGCAGGGCCGGTCGCCGGGGACTATCTGGCCAGGGAGCAGTCCCTGCAGGCCTCTATCTGATCGTACCTCTTCCGCACGACCAGCCTCCTGATCTCGTTCATCCTCGGGGAGTTCCATATCTCCCGCAGAGACTGCGTCCGCGCGTTGCCGACGACCGTGGCCCTGTTCCAGTCGTGGCAGCAGATGATGCAGTCCCCGTTGAACAGGATATTGAGCTGGCGGAACGGGTTGACGCAGCCCGTCACCCTCCCCGCCCTCGACAGAAGGGGCCCCCAGACCCGCGAGACGAGCGAGTCGCCGTAGTATCGGGAAGCGAGCCTGACATCGCCGTAGCTGTCCAGCAGCCCGGTCCTGTTCGTCACCTCCACGACGCGCGTGTTGACCCCCTGTTCTCTCCAGTAGGCCCGCGCCCTGCGCACCTCGTCCAGGTTCTGCCGGGTGGCCACGTAGCTCAATGAGACTCTGGGCCTGAGGCGCTCGTCGGCCAGCAGGTTCGAGATATTCGCCGTCACCCTGTCGTAGGAGAGGCCGACGTTCAGGCGCTCGAACGTCTCCCTGGAGTGCGCGTTGAGGCTGACAGTCAGGTGGCCCAGCCCTGACTCGACGATGTCCGCCGCGCTGAACCGGTCCAGAAGCTCTCCGTTGGTGACTATGGAGCAGTGCACCCCCGGGTTCTTCGACTTCACGTTGCGCACGCAGTCGAGTATCCGCTTGTCCAGGAGCGGCTCGTTGTGCAGCTCGAAGATGACCCGTGACGGCACCGGGCCCGAGGCCAGCTGGTCCGTGATCCTCTCGAACAGGGCCCATTCCATCTCGCCCTGGTCCAGCTTCCTGCTGACCGTGGGATAGGGACAGACCGTACAGCGGGCGTTGCAGAACGATTGTGTCTGGATATGGAGGGACCTCGGGTAGCTGAGACACTCCCCGACGGCCAGGAACCGGGAATACGTGCGTATGAGATACAGATAGAGCGGCAGGTCCTTCATCATCGGCGGGATCGTCCCGGGTCCTGCAGAGTCGCGTGCATCATACCACAGAAGCGAGGCTGTGCCACTGCGGTCGCGGTGAGTGCTACCTGTCCCCGAAGACTATGCCCTGAAACAGCTGCGCCTTGAGCCCGATATCGAACGCGCCGTAAGCAAAGCCCAGCATGGCCGCGGCGAAGAGAACGGCAACGACCCAGTGACGCCTCCGCCACTTCAGGTAGGAGAAGGCGAAGACCGGGATCGCTATGCGAAAGCCGAACAGGTACGTGCTCAGGATGAACGCCGCGGTCCAGCCTATTACGAGAACCAGCCTCCGCGCCTCTTCTCTGGTCATCACCTGCGCGAGGGGCTCCAGCGCGCCGAGTGATTCGCGCGGCCTCCATCCGCGCAGCTCCCTGCCGACCTCGACTGCCGCCGCGACAACGATCACGCCGCTGACCGCCGCGGGCAAGGCCACCGATTCCCAGGGGCCGAACCTCGACGCCTCTATGAGGCCGTAGAGGCCCAGCAGGAGAAAGAACACGGCGGCAAGCAGGCTGCCCTTCAGTCTCATGCCTTCTTGCTCCTCTGGCGCGCGCGGGCGGACGCCTGCCTCAGGTACGGCAAGGCAAGCACGAGGGCGGTGGCGGCGAACAGGGCCAGCGGGATAGGCCTGAAGAAGAACAGCGGCCCGTAGATCTTGACCGAGAGCAGCGTGTAGTTCTCAAACATGGCGCCGAGGACGAAGCCCAGGAGCAGCGCCGGTCGGGAGTAGCCGTACGTCTTCATCATCAGGCCGAGCAGTCCGAAGACCATGACTACGGCGAGGTTCAGCGGGGAC
>CAZNMB010000229.1:0-4022 GCA_964574095.1 uncultured Dehalococcoidia bacterium | reverse complement strand
TCCTCTCACCCAACACGAACTTCGGCCATGACCACACCCTTTCCGTCGACTACCAGTCATCCCGCCAGATCAGCCGATCCCTCATTCGCTTCAACCTCGCCGCCTCTCTGCCTTCCAATGCCATCATCGATTCCGCCTGGCTCAACCTCTTCCAGGAGGGCGGCCAGGGGGCCGGCAGCCTCACCGTCTCCCTCGTCACTCAGGACTGGTCAGAGGCACTCGTCACCTGGAATAACCAGCCCGCCGTCGGTGCGCCTGTCCTCTCCCGCTTCTGCGACAGCACCAGCGGCGTCAAGGGACTCGATATCACCAGCATCGTCAGCGCCTGGCACAACGTCCCCCACTACGGGCTGCAGCTTCGCGGCCCCGAGGGAGGCGCGGCATACAACCGCGTCTTCGAGAGCCGCGAGCACGGCGAGTATCCCCCCACCCTGACGGTCACCTACCACCTGCCCTCACCCACACCCACCCCTGCACCAACGCCTCCGCCCACACCCGCTCCAACAGCCGCGCCCACGCCTCTACCAACGCCGGCACCCACGTTTGCACCCACCTTCACACCTCCCCCAACACCGGCGCCGACATCGACACCTCCGGCAGCTCCGACACCTGCGCCCACACCCGTGCCAACAGCCCAGCCTGGCGAGGGCTGGTGCTGTCTCAACGGCGACGTCTTCCCCGCATCAGAGTCAGTCTGCTCCCAGGTAGGCGGCCAGTTCTTCGATACACAGGAACAGGCCGCCGAGGCCTGCCAGGCTGAACAGCCCCCGGAAGGCTGGTGCTGCCTCAACGGCGAGGTCTTCCCCGCATCAGAGTCGGTCTGTTCGGAGGGAGGCGGCTCGTTCTTCGACACTGAGGAGCAGGCCGCCGAGGCCTGCCAGGGTGAACAGCCCCCCGAGGGCTGGTGCTGTCTCAACGGCGAGGTCTTCCCCGCATCGGAGCCGGTCTGTCTCGAGGGGGGCGGCCAGTTCTTCGACACCGAGGAGCAAGCTGCCGAGGCCTGTCAGGGTGAGCAGCCCGCCGAGGGCGCAGGCCCGGACCTCATGATAGCCGACGTCTGGGTGGATGGCGGCATGGTCTGCTACCACATCATGAACGCGGGCGAACGGACCGCCGGGGCGGGGCACTCGACCGCACTGCTCATCGAAGGTAGATATGTCGCCGGCGACACCGTCTCCATGGAGCTGGCCCCCGGTGACAGGCTGACGCGCTGCTTCGAATACGAGTGGACCTGCACGCCGCCCCAGGACAATGTCTCAGTTCGAGCAGACTACGCCGATGCCATCGCCGAAGCCGACGAGGCCAACAACGGCAGGGATGAGACCTGGCGGTGCGACACCGCGGCGCCGGAGATAATCTCGGGGCCCCGTGTCTCGGACATAACCGGGGACTCGGCGATCGTGTCGTGGGTGACCAATGAACCCGCCGACAGCGTGGTCAGGTACGGCGAGGCGGCGGGCGACTACTCCGACGAGCAGTCGAGTCCATCCCTCGTCGCGGAACATTCCATCCGGCTGACCGGTCTCGAGCCCGCGACCCTCTACCAGTATGCCGTAAGGTCGTCCGACGCAAGCGGCAATGCAGTGGAGAGCGGCCGGCACTTCTTCGAGACTTCGGGGCCTTCGGATTCCGCAGCCCCGGCCCTCATCCTCGCAGACCCCGGCGTCTGGCAGGGTAACGTCCAGGTGACCGCCGACGCTTCGGATGACCAGGGCGTGCAGAAGGTGGAGTTCCTCATCGACGGCGTGGTCGTCTTCACCGACTACTCTCCTCCCTATCAGTACATCATCGACACGACGGCCTATCCCGACGGCGACCATTCCATCGGGGCGCGAGCGTTCGATCTCACCGGCAAGTCCACTGACGACGAACTCAAAGCCGACGTGAGCAATGTGAAGGGGAAAGGGGACCCCATCGTCATCATCTGGTCTCCCAAGCAGGACGAGACCGTATCAGGAAAGATAAAAGTCAAGACGCAGGTCCAGGACGACAAGCTTCTCGATTCGGCACGCTTCTACGTGGACGGTGACCAGAAGCAGTACGAACCGCTGTGGTACATCCCATGCGGTATCGCCCTCCCCGATTTCGACTGGGACACGAGGCAGGTGACCGATGGCAAACACTCGATCGCCGTCGAAGGAATGGACAGCGAAGGCAATCTGGGCTCGAAACTGATCACGGTGGAGGTGAAGAACACCCCGGATCCCACTCCCGTCGGGCCCTGGCTGAAGGTGACGGACCATACCGCAACCAGGAGCGGCAATCGTTTCACAGTCAGCCTCACGGTCAAGAACGTGGGGGACACGGAGGCGACCAACGTCAAGATAAAGGACGGCCTGCGGGCCTTTCAGGCAATCGAGAGCAGCAGCAATGATGCCGACTACACGATCTTCTACAGTCCGGCGGGAACGCCCGATCAGAGGTACGGGTATTGCCAGATCAGCCCCAAGTCAGGCATACCGGCAGGGGCCACAAGAACGTACACGTATAAGGCTGTGCCCGTCCTGATGTACCCCAGCCCTCCCACCCCTGAGATCGGGTACTTCATCGACATGACATGGGGCGCTGCGGGCAGCAAGACCGCCTACCACGACTATGAGGGCCAGTACGCAACCCTGGTCAAGACGACCGGGGGCGAGCTCATCCCTACGGCGCACGCGAACGCTGTCAAGGGTTGCGACTACCTGATCGTCACCGACCCGTATCGCGCGCTGGCCCTGTACTGTCCCGGCTACTACCAGGGCTGGAGCCAGAAGGCGGTGGAAGCCAACAGGCTCCTGTCCTCCATGGCCGAGCTTGCCTACTACAAGAATGGAGCGCTCGGCTATTTCGACGCCTCAGGCAAGACCGTGCTGCGCGGCCTGGTCGCGCCCGGGGGTGAATGGGCCAAGAAACTCGCGCCCAAGTTCTCGTCGATCCTTGGCGGCTACCTGCTCATTGTGGGCGAGACTGAAATCGTCCCCGCGGGCCACACGGTGAACTGGGACATAGAGTGGAGCGGCGGGTCCACTACGGATGAAGTCAAGTACAGCGACCTGTACTACAGCGACACGGTTGGCGACGACAAGGCGCCGGAGCTGGTCGTGGGACGCATCATCGGCGACTATCCCAAGGCCCTCTGGACCGCCATCGAGACGAGCACCGGCGTCTACACCGGCACCAGCGGATACGGCTTCGACTACTCCCATGCCCTGGCCATCAGCGGCACGGGCGACAACTCCGACAAGATGGTGAACAACGTCAATGACGTAAACACGATGTTCTCAGGCAAAGGCGTGGTCTCCAAGACGCTCCACGAGAAGGACTATGCCACTGCCGACAAGGCCTTCGACGCTTTCGTCACGCTTGCGTCCGGCAGGGATGTGATCTACATACGCGCTCACGGAAATCCCTTCTCCGCCGGGTTCCTCACCAACTCGAACCTCTCCAAGGTGGATCCAAACAACACGAGTGCGGGCCTGGTGAAGTTCGGCGGGACGAATCCCGTCGTCTTCGCAGGTTCGTGTTCGACCGGGGACTACGAACTCGGTGATTTCGCGCAGGCGTTCTTCCGCAGGGGAGCCGCGATCTACATCGGCTCAACAGCGACTTCCTCGATCTCCCAGGACAGCTACGTCGGCAAGTGGCTGTTCGAGAACGGCATGTCCTCCAAGTCAACCTCCATCGGATACGCGTTCTCCAACACCAAGCGGGCCGTCGCGGGGATAGGCAAGATGTACAGGTTCTGGTGTCAGGAGTACAACCTGTACGGAGACCCCAAGTACGGCATCTCTTCTCAGACCGCGAGTGTCCAGTACCAGGCCCAGCCTCTCCAGGGCGCCTACCTGCCCCAGCAGAACGACGCCCTGCCCGGCGGCCCCAGGTTCTCGATAGCGTACACCGACCCGCCCGCCGCGAGCATCGAGGCCGATCCAGACGGGGCGGCGTCATCCCTGAACATCGTCATCCCTGACTATGAAGTGACGAGCATAGATGGTGTCGACTATGTGGAGATCCCCGGCGGTCTCCTGTGGTTCGAGGAG
>CAZNMB010000228.1:0-4034 GCA_964574095.1 uncultured Dehalococcoidia bacterium | reverse complement strand
TTAAAGCCAATATGCTTAGTATGATTAAACTTGTAGAGAAGTTTTCTGTTTTACCGTTTGGTAACATAAACAATAAATGCAGCTTTACTGCCGTTGAAAATTTAGTGGGATATATTGATCGGATTATTGAAAAAAAAGCTTCAGGTGTTTTTATTGCAATGGATGATAAACCACTTTCAACTACTGATTTAGCAAAACTAATTGCTAAATATCTTAATAAAAGAATATATCTGATTCATATCCCCAACCTCTTGATTAAACTAGGTAGGATTTTTTTTTCCGGTATTTTAGACCGTTTGTACGGATCATTTGAACTGGACAATACTCAAACTAAGAAGGTGTTAGATTTTAAGCCGGGTGTTTCATCTGAAGAGGGGATAAGGAAAATGGTGGAGGCTTACAGGGAGATAAGGGATAGGGAAATAAGGGTATAAGGATGTTTAAATTTATGAATTTACCCATAGATACATTTTTGTAAGTCACGGTAACACTTTATCTTTTTTGTTGCCTCCTTATACCACTTTTCCCTTTATTCCTTATACCCTATATCTCATCCCTCACCCAATTTTCATTTAAATAAAGTATCTTTGTATTACATAACAATATTAAATTCGCATTATGATAGGAAGAAAGCAAATAAATGATATTGTTAACAGGATTGCAGATAATTACAAGCCTGAAAAGATTATTTTGTTTGGTTCATACGCTCGCGGTAATTACAATGAAGATAGTGATTTAGATTTTATCCTAATAAAAAATACTAGCACACCTAAGCATAAAAGAGGGCTTGAGGTTCGTAGACTATTTTATGGATTGCCAATACCAATGGATTTTAAGATATATACAACTTCTGAGTTTGTAAATGAATTATCAAATCAGTACTCATTTTTAAGTTCAGCGATTAAAGATAGTAAAATACTTTATGAGCGTAAAGATTGATATTGTAAAGCAGTGGATTGAAAAGGGTGACCATGATTTAGGCACAGCCCAGGTAACATATCTTTATCTTCCTCAATATCGAGATACAATAGCATTTCATTGCCAACAAGCAGCAGAGAAGTATTTAAAAGGATACTTGATATACCTTGATATACCTTGATATTCCTTATCAGAGAAAACATTCGTTGAATTACTTGTTAGGATTAATTTCTACAAAAATTGAGATTACAGATGAAGTTTATGATAATGCCTCTATTCTTGAAGATTTTGCAGTTGAAATAAGGTATCCCGATACAACTATAGACCTCTCAGATGAGGACATACAACAAGCCTTTGAGATTTCTAAAATGTTTAGAAAGTATGTTCTATCCCTTATGAATATTACGATTGATTATAAAGATGTAAAAAAAGAATAAATTTTTACATCGCATTTAACTATTCGTAATGATAATTCCCATTCTTCCAAAAAAAGAAAAGTATAATCTTAGTTATATTCTCTTGAGACTTATGAAAAGGGTGCTGACCTGATTGAGAATGCCAAAGTAATTTCAAACGGCTATATCAATTTTGTGGCAAAGAAAGTTGAAAGGCATAAGGTAGCCTCTAAAATTTAAGAATCAGTTAATTAGGTAGTTACGGTTAATTCTATTATCTTCAAAGGCGGATAAAATATAAAGAATATATGGCTCAGAAATATAAAGAGATTGGAACACGGGGTTTGTTTGGCGAAGAATTCAGGCTGCAAAAACTTAGTAATCAAGGAGATACTTTAGAACGGTTAAATAAGGTAATAAAATGGGATTTGTTTGAAGCCATTTTATCAAAGACAGAAAACATAGAAAAGAAGAGCAATGCCGGGGCAAAACCCTACCCACCAATTTTAATGTTCAAGATATTGATACTGCAAAGATATTACAACTTGAGCGATGGCCAAATAGAATACCAAATATTGGACAGGCTCAGTTTTTGTCGTTTTCTTGGGCTAACACTGAATGACCGTGTTCCTGATGAAAAGACCGTATGGGACTTTAGGGAACGTTTAACGGAACTTGAATTGGAAAAGGAACTTTTCGAAACGTTCAACAGCAAATTGGAAGAAAATGATCTTATTGCCCACGAGGGGAAAATTATAGATGCAAGTTTTGTGGAAGTGCCACGCCAACGCAATTCCAGAGATGATAATAAACATATTAAGGAAACAAGTACAGCGCCAGGTTCATGGGACGGAACCCCTAACAAAAAACGGCAAAAAGACGTAGATGCCCGGTGGACAAAGAAAAACAACGAGAGCCATTATGGATACAAAGACCACGCAAAGGTAGATAACAAACGTAAATTCATTGACAAATATGCAGTTACAGATGCCTCTGTACATGACTCTCAAACTTTGGATGAATTGTTGGACGAAAAAACAGACAAGGGCAAAGATTTATGGGCTGATAGTGCCTGCACAGGTGAAAAGCAAGACGAAACCATCGATAAATATAAAATGAACAATAAAGTATGCGAAAAAGGAACACGAAATAACCCGCTAACAGAAGAACAAAAGGCAAACAACAAGGAAAAATCTAAAACCAGGTCAAGGGTTGAGCATGTATTTGGTTTTATTGAAGCGAGCATGAACAAGTTCAAATTGAACTGCATAGGAATAAAGCGGGCATCATCAGCTATTGGACTCATAAACTTGACATATAACCTGTTCAGATATGAACAATTAGTAAGGTTACATGGGATAACTATGTCAAATTTTTAACAGAAAAAATCATATGGTATTGATATACAATTAATATATTCATCAAATGAAATCTTTCTTATCATTACTGGTAATTGTATTTACTATGCTACCAATTCAAAAGTCTGTCAGTCAAATAAATATTCCGGATAAAAACTGTGATCCCATTTTATTAAAGAAATTAACCCGGAAAGCCATAGAGTATAACGAAAAGTTTAAATACGACAGTGCTGCCGTTTTCTCAAAAAAAGCAGCGAATTGTTACGAATTATCAAAAGATTGGTACAATTCGGCTAAAAATTTCAGGTTAGCTTCTGAAAATTACATAGCCGGTGCGAAGTATGATTCTGCAAAGAAATATGCTGATAGGGCACTTGAAATTGCTTATACACACTTCAATAAAAATAACAAAAATGAAATGTTTGAAAAAGCAGATGTTTTATTAACCTTGGCTGATATTAATAAAAAGGAAGGTAAATACAAAGAAGAACTTAACTACAGTAAAAAGGCATTGGAATTAACAGAAAAAACTGACAGCACAGACAGTTTACGAATAGCTAATGCTTGGAATAAAATAGGCATTGCCTATGCTTATTTGGGAAATAACGATAGTGCTTTGCAATTTTGTAAAAATGCCCTGAATTTAAAGATAAAAATTTTAGGAAATGAACATACAAATATTGTTGCTACTTTAAACAATATTGGAATAGTATATCAAATTAAAGGAAAATATGACATGGCATTGGAATATTTTCAAAAGGCGCTGAAAATAAATATCAATGCCCTGAAGGAAGAGTATCCACAAACTGCTGACAATTATGAATATATTGGTATAATATATTATTGGAAAGGCGAATATGACAAGGCGTTGGAATACTATAATAAAGCGCTAAAAATGCGTATTAAATTTCTGGGGGAACAACATCCGGATGCTGCCCATAGCTATAATAATATTGGAGTAATACATACTCATAAAGCAGAATATAACAAGGCTTTACAATATTTTCAAAACGGTTTAAAAATATATCTTGCTACTCTGGGTGAGCAACACTCTTGGGTTGCAAATAATTATAATAATATTGGATTAATATATTATTGGAAAGGCGAATATGATAAGGCGTTGGAATATTTTCAAAAGGCACTCAAAATACGTAATAGTGTATTGGATAAAAAATACGCAGATATCGCTAATAGTTACAACAATATCGGTGTAACATATGATAGTAAGGGAGAATATGGTAAGGCGTTGGAATACTATAATAAAGCGCTAAAAATGCGTATTGAATTTCTTGGAGAACAACATCCGGATGTTGCTACCAGTTATGAAAATATTGGAATAATATATGGATCTAAAAGAGAATTT
>CAZNMB010000227.1:0-4035 GCA_964574095.1 uncultured Dehalococcoidia bacterium | reverse complement strand
CGGAATAAAATGCACTGATGTGCCTATATTCTCCTGTTTCAGCTTCTCGATGAAGTCGGCCTGTTCTGTGGAAGCGGAAGTGGACTCAGCTTTCAACGCCGTGGGCAACTCGGCTTTGATTTCAGCCGTGGTTCCAATTTGAGGAACTTCTGAAGGCAACACCGTATCCACCGCGAAAGGCTTGCTGGTGAGGCTCTTCGTCTTCTTGATCATGGTCTGTACTTTTTGCGCAGACAAGAAGGCACATCCCAGGACGCCCAATCCTCCTGCATTGGATACTGCTGCCGCCAACTCCGGGCCTGCAACTGGGCCGCCCATGCCTCCCATGCCGGCCAGCATGATGGGGTACTCGATATCGAGCATGTCGCACAGCCTGGTACGCAGCGGGTTCCTCGCCATGTTCTACTCCTTCACTGGTCTACGCGGGGTCGGGCTTGAAGACGTTCGCGGCGGCGGGGCAGCCTTCGAGGCAGGCCAGCAGCCCGGAGGCAAGCGGGTGAGTGTTCATAAGACTACTTTTGTGGTCAGAGTGCTACATAAGCTACCCGAACCCCATGAGCTTGTCAAGGGTCTTGCGTCCGGGGCTTGGGGCTCGGCACGGTGGCGCTATGCTTCATGGTGGACGGTTGTGCACGTCCGCCTGTCGGGCATTGAACGCCTATGTCTTTCTCATCAGCTTCATTACTTCGAGCAGCTCGTCTTTCATGTGCAGGGGGGAGAAGGGGATGAGGCCGTAGAGGAATCTGAAGCTGACCTCCGGCCTCCATGCCCCCGCCCTGACCTCCCACTTCTTGAGGTCGGGATCGCTTCGGGCTGCTTCGCGGATGGCCCCCCACTGAGTATTCGCATCGCCGGCCGTCCAGATGTGGATGACCTCATTGCTGTCGGCGTCCCCTGCCGCTGTCTGGTAGCAGCCCACCAGTTTCATGCCCCACCTCGCGGCCATGGGCACCATCTCGCTGCCGATGGCGCCGACGTACTCGTCGGCGGCTCCGGGCAGCACCCTGGCCAGGCAGTGCAGGTACATGGTGGACTCGTAGCCGCCCTGCTTGATCCGGGCCAGCGTCGGGGAGAACGGGGCGGGCTCGAGCACCCTGCTCCTCCAGTCGGTCCGGAAGCGAATCGACTCGAGCTTCCAGGTCTTCATCCACGGGTCGTTCTCGTGGAAATCGTCCATACGGTCGAGGGCCGCCCAGTCATCCATCTCCCACATGGCGCAGTTCTCGCTGTACTGTATTCCCACCTTGAACAGCCCGAACAGGCGCATCCCGTTCTGCTCTGCGTGGGGTACGTAGTCGGCCTCCATGATGTCCCAGAACTCCTCCTCCGTCCACGGGACTATCGTGAGACTCTGGTGAAGGTAGATCATCGTACCACCTCTCTTGCCGGAGCGCTTGAGTACTCCTGGTCCCGGACTCCTACTGGAGCATCGACCAGTCGCTCGGGACCCAGAACTTGTAGCTCCACTCGGTGCGCAAGGCCGCCGCTTTCTCCGTCCACTTCCGGAACGCCGGGTCCTTGAGCCGCGCCTGGCGAAGCTGTCCCCAGTGGGCCCAGTTCTTCACCGCCCACAGGCTGGTGATCTCGCTTGACCGGCCGCAGGCGCCGAACCAGCGGTAGCAGCCGGCGAGCTTCATCCCCCGCTTCTCCTCCATCGGCACCAGCTCGTCCCCCATTGCCTTGAGGAACTCGTTCATCTTCCCCGGCAGTACCCTGGTCACGTCCCAGTAGTAGAGCCTGTTGCCGGTGAAGTCGCCCTTCTTCTGCCTCGCCTTGATGTCGTCCACAGTCGGCGAGAAGGGGACAGATTCGAGCCAGGTGTCACACCAGTCCTGCCGGTACTTGAGCGCGAGGCGCTGCCACGCCTTGCCCTCCCGGTCCACCAGGATGAAGCCGCCGAGACCGTCTATTGAGCCGCCGTCCTCGCCCAGTTCCCAGAAGGCCATGCCTTCACGGTGGCGGCAGGCGTTCTTGAAGAAGCCTACGGTCCTGACGTAGCGGTTCCAGCCGGCGATGAGATGGTTGGCGCATGCCTCCTGGTACTCGTCGATCATGCCCGGCTGCACGTCCAGGATCTCCTGCAAGTAAAGCATGGGGTCCCTCCTTCTGGCTGCTGCGGCGAGCGCCGCGTGGGCTCACTCGAGGGCGCCCGCGATGAGAAGTTCCGCCACCTCGTCGTCCGACATCCCCAGCACGTCCTTGAGGATGTACTCGTTGTGCTCGCCGAGGCACGGTGCCGGCAGCTTGAGCTCAGGGGGCGTCTTCGACAGCTTGAACGGCAGGGCCTCGTAGATGTGCGGGCCGATTTCGGTGTGCTCGAGGGTGACCCAGGTGCCACGGTGGTTCAACTGGGGGTCCGCCACCAGGTCCTCCCCGCCTTCCACCAGCCCTGCCGGCACCCCGGCTTCCTGGAGGCGCGTCATCACCTCATCGGGGGCGCGGTCGATGGTCCACTGCTCGACGTGCTCGTTCAGCTCGTCCTCGTGTTCCTTCCTGCCCGGCAGAGTGGCGAATCTGGGGTCTTTCGTCCACTCCGGATCGCCGATGACGCCGCAGAAGCTTCGCCACTCTTCGTCGGTCGTGACCGCGATGGCGCACCATTTCTCGCCCTCGCCCTGGCAGCGATAGACCGCATGCGGTGCCGCGGAGGTTGACCGGTTGCCCGTGCGCGTCATCACGCGCCCGTTCACGACATAGTCCATGATGGGCGGCGCCAGGAACTGGAGGCTCGTCTCGAGCTGCGAGAGCTCGATGTACTGCCCTTCACCGGTCTTTCTGCGGTGGATCAGCGCGGCGATGAGTATGGTAACCATGTGGGGAAACGTGATGAAATCGCTCAGGGCTCCGCTGGGCACCGCTGGCTCCCTGTCGGGCCATCCGGTGATCTCGCTGAACCCTGCCAGCGAGACTCCCACTATCCCGTGCCCCGGCATGGCGCTGTAGGGCCCGGTCTTGCCTTGAAGCGCGGTGGCGACGTGGATCAGGTCCGGTCTCTCCCGGCGCAGCGTCTCGTAGTCCAGGCCCCACTTCTCCATGATCCCCGGCAGGTGGGCGTCGGCGACGACGTCGGCCCAGTCGTGGACCAGCCTGCGGGCCACCTCCTGCGCCTGGGGCATCTTGAGGTTGAGGCTGATGCCGTACTTGCCGTCGTTGTACAGAGCGAAGAAGCCGCTGCGGTTGATGCCAGCCTGGAAATCCTTGTACGGGAAGGAGACCCTGGTGATGTCGGGCCTCGTATTCGACTCGATATGGACCACCGTCGCCCCGAGATTGGCCATGAACTTCATGGCGATCGGCCCGACCCCGAGCCAGGTGAAGTCCGCGATTCTCACCCCTTCGAACACGCGCTTTCCGGGCACCGGCCTCTCCTCTCGGTCTCAGGACCAGCGGGCAATCAGATGGCTCCCGCCTCCTTGAGCGATTGCATCTGGCTTTCGGTGAATCCGAGTTCGCCGCCGTAGACCTCTTGATTGTGCTCCCCGATGAGCGGAGCACGCCTCGATATCCTCCATTCGGCCTTTGTCATCTTGTAGGGAGCACCCACGTAGGTTATCGCCTCGCCCAGCTCCGGGTGTTCGACCTCGACCCAGAAATCCCTTTCCCTGAGCTGGGCGTTGTCCACCAGGTCCTTCATGGTGCTGACGGGGTACAGGATGATGCGCCTCTTGAGCGCCTGCTCGTAGAGCTCGGCCTTCGTCTTGTCCGCGAAGAAGTCGATGACGCTGTTCTCCCAGGCGTCGGCCTGTTCCTGCGTCATTGACCAGGCATCCACCTTCTCCGCCCAGTCCCTGGGCCCCCAGTCCTTCTTGTCTTCGAACGCGCCCAGCTTTCCCTCCTCCGCCATCCACCGCACGAGCGACGGCATGGATATCGAGGCGAGCTGCCCTCCCGCTATGAGGAAAGCCATATGCCCGTCCTTGCAGGGGAAGGCAACCCTGAAGCGCGGGGTACCCATCTTGCGCGTGGACCCGCCGCGGAACATGTTGAACTTCATCAGGTCCCAGAACTGGACTACGTTCATCAGGGTCCACACCA
>CAZNMB010000226.1:0-4058 GCA_964574095.1 uncultured Dehalococcoidia bacterium | reverse complement strand
ATGATCTCACATCTTGCCATCTTCTACGGCTGTCTGGCCTTCGCCCTGACGACGGGTTCCATCTTCCTCGCGACGTATGCCATCGGCATAGACCTGCCCCTCGCCGAGTACCACCCGCTCAAGATAATAGCGAATCTCGGCGCCGTGGCGGTCATAGGTGGCTGCTGCCTGGTCATCTACAGGAGACTCAGAGGCGGGAAAGAGGCCGGCAGCAGCAGCTACCTTGACTGGAACCTGATCCTGCTGGTACTCGCCGTCACCAGCCTGGGGATACTGACCGAGGTCCTCAGGCTTGCCGAGGCTCCCAGCGCCGCGTACATCGTCTACTTCATCCACCTGGTGTTCGTCATCTACGGCATCGCCTACTTCCCGTTTTCCAAGCTGGCACACCTCATGTACCGGTCCCTGGCGGTGCTGTACGCCGACTATAGAGAACGGTCGGAAATGCAGGAACAGGTCGCATCACCGGTCCAGGTGGGGACTCAGCCATCAGACACACCGGCCCCAGCTCCCTCCCCTGAGTAGGAACCACGCCCGGCGGTCGGTGCCCTGGAGCTTTGTCTTCGATTCCGGCGCCACGCAGTTGGGCCCCGCTACCGTGCTGGCAATGCTTCCCCGCCGCCGAGGTCGCCGAACTCGTACAGCGCGGCCGTGGCTGCCACCGGCCCCGCCGTCTCCGCCCTGAGGATGCGCCTCCCCAGGCTCACCGTGGCGATTCCAAGCCCGCGGGCGTATTCAGCCTCCTGCGGCGGGAACCCGCCTTCCGGGCCGACGAATATGCCGATCTCGGGGTTCGCGTCACCCCTCGGGGCAGCCCTCAGCACGTCCCCGATGTCCCGCCCGGTCTCCCCTTCCCAGGGCATAAAGGACACCGTGGCGGCGACCTTGCACGCGTCGCGGAAAGGCATCACGCCGTGCAGAACGGGCAGCCTCCCCCGCCGGGACTGCTGCGCCGCCTCCAAAATGATGCTGCGCCAGCGGCTCAGGCGGGCCGCCGTGGGCTCACCCGCCACACAGCGTTCGCACACCATGGGAACAAAACCCGTCACTCCTACCTCGGTGCATTTCTGAAGCACCAGCTCCAGGCTTCGCCCCTTGAGCAGCGCCTGGTACAGGGTGATCCTGGTGCGTGGCTCGCCGACAGCCCGGGACTTGCCCGCGACCGCGCCTTCGAGCCCGCCCCGGCTGGCTTCCCGCAGCACCACGTCGTACTCCCAGCCGGCGTTGTCGAGGACCACAATGTGGTCCCCTGCGCCCAGCCGCAGCACGCGGCGCAAGCGGTGACCCAGACCCTCAGGGATGACCACTTTGTCGCCCGCTACGGAGTCTTGAGGAAGGAAGAATCGATGCAAGGCTTCCACTCCGGGTCCGGGTCAGGATGGCGAGCCGGCGGTGTCAGGAGCCGCCGAACGTGTCTTTCACCTTGTTGAAGAAGCTCTTCTCGTCGGGAGGCAGCTTGGCCGCGCCGAGGGTCTGCCCCAGCTCCTTGAGCAGCTTCTTCTGCTTGGCGTCGAGGTCCTGCGGCGTGACCACGTGGACCCTGACGAGCTCATCACCCCGGCCACGCCCCCGCAGATGCGGCACGCCCTTCTCCTTGATCCGGAAGACCCTGCCTGACTGACACCCGGCCGGCACCTTCAGGGCGAAGCTGCCGTCCAGCGTCGGCACGTCGATCTCATCGCCAAGCGCCGCCTGGGCGAAGCTTACCGGCAGCTCGTACAGGATGTCAGTTCCATCCCGCTTGAATAGCTTGTGCCCCTTCACGGCCAGCGTGACGTAGAGGTTGCCCGGCGAGCCGCCGTTCCGACCGGCGTCACCTTCCCCGGTCAGCCGGATCTGCGTGCCTTCATCGACTCCCGCAGGGACCCTGATCAGAATCTTGCGGGTGGCGCGCTCCCATCCCTGGCCGGAGCAGTCCCGGCACGGCTTGGTCACCACCTTGCCCTCGCCGTGACACTGCCCGCACGAGGTCATGTTGACGAATTGGCCGAATATACTCCGCTGGGCCCGGCGCACCTGGCCCGTGCCGCCGCATGTCGGACACGTCTCCGGCTTGCTCCCCGGCTCGCTCCTGCTGCCGCCGCACACCGAGCATCGCTCCGTCCGCACGATCTCGAGCTGCCTCTCGCATCCGAAAACGGCATCCTCGAAGGAAATGGTCATGCTGTAGCTGAGATCGCCTCCCCGGCGCGGCCCGGCGCGTCGCGAGGCGGTGGCGCCGCCGAAGAAGGCGTCGAAGACATCGCCGAAGCCGCCGAAGTCGAAGCCTTCGAACCCCCGGCCACCGAAACCCTGGCCGCCGAGGTGCCCGAACCTGTCGTAGTTTGCCCGCTTGCCGGGGTCGCTCAGGACCTCGTACGCCTCGCTGGCCTCCTTGAACTTCTCCTCGGCCCCATCGTGCTTGTTGCGATCGGGATGATGCTCGAACGCAAGCTTCCTGAAGGCCTTCTTGATATCGGCAGCGGAGGCATTCCTGTCAACCCCGAGTACGTCGTAGTAGTCTCGTTTTGTGGACATGGCTGGTATTTCCGGTCGCCTTTCTCGCTAACCTTATATTATATCCCACTCGTGCATACACGACAACCCGGACTGCGACACGGGAGGCCCCGGGACGGCGGACAGAAGCATCGCCGGTCAAGTATAATATCGTCAGCCAAGGAGGCACCACATGTCTGGGATGGCGCAGTACCTGAGACCGACCGCTACCATCGACTTCGATACGAAGTCCGTCAGAGACAAGGCCCGGGAGCTTACCGCGGGACTCGAAACCGACAGGGAGAAGGCCGTGGCGCTCTACTACTTCGTCAGAGATGAGATCAGGCACAACGCATACGCTCCGCTGTACGATATCGACCTCTACAAGGCGAGCGCAGTCCTCAAAGCCGGCAACGGAACCTGCCAGCAGCAGTCTGTGCTTCTCGCCGCGCTGGCGAGGGCAGTCGGCATCCCCGCCCGTCTGGGATACATCGACATTCGTGACCACCTCCTGTCAGCCACGTTTCGGGAGATGATAGGAGGGATTAACATCCTTCCGTTCCACGGATACGCCGAATTGTACGTCGATGGCAAGTGGGTTCACGCCAGCCCGGCGTATGACATTGAGACCTGCCGCAGGAAGCGGTTCGTTCCGGTGGAGTTCGATGGCGTCAACGATGCCAAAGACTCGCCCTACGACCAGGACGGGAACCCGCACGTCGAGCATCTCAAATACCATGGCCCCTATGATGATTTCCCCTGGGACGAGATCCTAGCCTACTATGCGGAATGGGCACGCCTGCTGGGCAGAGACTGGGATGAGTTCAAGGACGCGGGGGAGAAGTTGCGCCGGGGGAGAGCCGGAGACGGGAGCCGGCCCGCAGCTCACGATGGCCGGGTGTAGTGCCGACGGTCATACACGTGGGCCCATGCGCACTCGGCGGCACGCGGTGGTGGCGGCGATTGCGGGGGCACTCGATCCTGCGGTAGGGCACATGCCGGGAGAACCTCGGGATCACAACAGAACAAATGCCGGGGAGGAACCATGCAGAGCATCAAGGATAGAGTCGCAATCATCGGCATGGGCTGCACCAAATTCGGAGAGAGATGGGATGCCAGCCAGGACGACATGATCATAGAGGCCGCTCTTGAGGCCTATCAGGATGCCGGCATCGAGCAGAAGGACATCCAGGCCGCCTGGGTGGGCACCATGTTCTCCGGGGACACGGGAAGGGTCCTTGCCGAGCCGCTGAAGCTGGACTACATCCCGGTAACCCGGGTGGAGAACATGTGCGCCACCGGATCGGATGCGCTGAGGAACGCCTCCTATGCGGTCGCCGCGGGCATCTACGATCTGGTGCTGGTGCTGGGCTTTGAGAAACTCAAGGACACGGGCTGGGCGGGTCTGGGCGATGTGCCCTTCCCCAACACTGGAAGAGGTCTGATAGGATCTCAGGGCGGAAGCGGTCCCAGCATGTTCGCGCTGCTGGCAACGGCGTACTTCGCCAAGTACGGCCTGAGTCCTCAAGAGGGCAAGAGGATGATCGGCATGATATCGGTGAAGAGCCATGCCAACGGGGCCA
>CAZNMB010000225.1:0-4062 GCA_964574095.1 uncultured Dehalococcoidia bacterium | reverse complement strand
AAGTCCAGGACCTCTCTGTTGAACCGCCCCCTCATCTCGATACTGAACGCGTGCGATCCCCCCTCCACTATGACCAGCTTCGCATTCGGTATCCTTCGCGCGATGACCTCGGACGCCTTCGGCGATACTATCCGGTCCTCGCTACCCGTGATCACCAGCGTCGGCGCCCGCACGAGGTGCAGCCTCTCCGCCGTTGTGTGGCCCACGACCGCTTCCATCTGCTCCCGGTACGGCGCAGTTCCCACCCTCTTCATCTGGCACTTCGCCAGCGGAACGAGGACCATGCGGTACAGCCTCCTGCTGAACGCCAGAGACACCACAGTCCCCATCGTCTCCGTCATGTCCACGTTACTCAGGTCAGGCTCTGCCGATCCCTCCTTGACGCCGATAGCCTTCAGCATATCGGGATGCACCTCGCCCATGTCTCCCTCTCCAGTGTGCGTGCACGCCAGTACCAGCTTCATTACCCGCTCCGGGTAGCCAATCGCGATCTCCTGGGCGACAATGCCGCCGAGCGACATCCCCAGGATGTGGGCCTTCCCGATACCCAGACAGTCCATCAGCCCCACAGTGTCCCGCGCCATCGTGTCGATGGTGTACGGCTCCGGTGACGGGTCGCTCCTGCCGATGCCCCGGTTGTCGAAGACCAGCACGGTGAAATGCTCCCTGAACGTGCGCGTCTGAAAGAACCAGCCCTCGTGCGCTCCGCCGAAGCCCTGGATCATGACCAGCGGCTCGCCCCGGCCCTGCACCTGGTAATACATGCCAATCCCGTTCACCTGTGCCTTCGGCATTCGACGTCCTCCTGCAGTCTTCCCACCCCACCCCACCCCACCCCGTCCCTGCCCTTTGCCCAGAGTTCTTACTCGATTCCCGCGCCATTGTCAAGAAGCACCGGTGTCCGCCACATGCACCACCCCATCGCCCCTTGCGTTTCTCAAATCCGCACGATTCGGGTATAATGCAGCCATAGCCGAGTCCACGCGACTGAACAGAATCGAACAGAGAGGAAGACAAGACATTGCTCCGCAGACTAGCCAAGAGGGTCCGGGACAACCTGTCCCCCGGCAGGGAAGAACGAGCTCCGGCGCCCCCTCCACCACCCGCTGAGCGCCCAACGCAACCCGAGAAGACAATCGAACACCAGGCCCAGGCCTTACGTCCTTCTCCCACCCCTCCACAGGGCGACCGCCCACCGCGCCGTCGGCGCCGGCGGAGACCCCCTGCGGACAGGCCCCCTTCCCCGTCCCCCGAGCAGCGACCCGCCGCTGAGCCCGGCTCCAAATGGGACCTGACCGACTTCCGGGTACCGCCAGTCGCGGGAAAGACCCGCTTCCACGACATGGACCTGGCGCCGGAGATCATGCACGCGATCCAAGACCTCGGCTTCCAATACTGCACCCCCATCCAGGCTGCGACACTGCCCCCGGCCCTTGCCGGCCAAGACATCGCGGGAAAGGCGCAGACCGGCACCGGCAAGACCGCCGCCTTCCTCATCACCATCCTAACGCAATTCAAGCGCCGGCCTCTGGCCGGCAAGCCCAGCCCGGGCACGCCCCGCGCTCTCATCATGACGCCCACGCGCGAGTTGGCCCTCCAGGTCAAGAAAGATGCGAGCCTGCTGGCGAAGTACAGCCGCTGCAACGTAGTAGCCGTCTTCGGAGGGATGGACTACCAGAAACAGAGACACACGCTGACTGAGCAGGCGGTTGATATCGTCGTCGCCACCCCCGGGCGCCTGCTGGACTTCAAGCGGCAGGGTGACATACACCTGGGCCAGGTCGAGATTCTGGTCATCGACGAAGCCGATGAGATGCTGAACATGGGCTTCATCCCCGACATCCGCCAGATCGTCAACAGCACACCGCCCCGCGAGAAGCGCCAGACCATGCTCTTCGGCGCCACGCTCACGCCCCAGGTGAACCGTCTGGCGTCGCAGTGGACCCGGAATCCGTTCACTGTTGAGATCGACCCCGAGCAGGTGGCCGTCGATACGGTAGACCAGGTGCTCTACCTGATCAGGGCGCGGGAGCGGTTCACTGTCCTCTACAACCTGATGACTCAGCAGGACCTGAAGCGCGTGCTCGTCTTCTGCAACCGCCGCGACCAGACCCGGAGGCTTGCCGAGCGGCTCACGGCTCACGGCATTAGCTGCGCCGTGCTTTCCGGCGACGTCGCGCAGAGGAAGCGGATAACGACGCTGGAGGCCTTCCGTTCGGGACAGATCAGGGTGCTGGTGGCCACGGACGTCGCCGGCCGCGGCATCCACATCGAGGCCATCAGCCACGTCGTGAACTACAACCTGCCGCAGGACGCGGAGGACTACGTCCATCGCATTGGCCGCACCGGCCGGGCGGGGGCCACCGGCAAATCCATCGGCTTCGCCACTGAGGAGGAGTCTTTTCAGATCCCGGCCATCGAGAAATACCTGGGGGCGTCGGTGCGCTGCGCCTATCCGGACGATGCGCTGCTCAAGCCGCTCCCGCGTCCCGTGGCGGGTGATTCGCCCCAGCCACGCCAAGAAGCATCACAGCCGCGGCGGCGCCGCAGGTAGGCGATCCCCCTCCGTGCCGGGGCCGCTCACGCCCGGGCACCCGCCTCTCACGGCGCAGCGACCGTCCCTCCTGTCCCCACCTGCATCCGTGCCTGGCCCGGAATAGGATGCGACCGCGCGTCCTTCCTGCGGAACCGGGCACCCTCTGGAATCTGAGAGAGAGCCGCCTGCGCCGAACCGGGTGGTGCGCAATTCCTGTCGAGCCTGTGCCCGGGAAGGCGCGTGGCAGGAATCCAGCCCCCCACCCCACGTCCCTATCCGGGGCCGTCCGCTGTCTCGGACCACGAGTCTTCCACCGCGTAGGTCCCCCCCGCGTACGTCACCTCAAGCCCGAGCAGGCGGACACGGACGAGAGCGCCCAGGCTCTCTCTGTCCCTCGACACCCGCAGGATGTAGTCGGCCAGATGCAGGACCAACCCGATCGTGCCCAGGACCAGTCCGATCAGCACACCCGCAATGCCCTTGGCCCAGTCAGCCACCTCCATTGCCAGGTGGTCGCCGGCAAGTGGAATCGAGCCCACCGCGATCAGCAGGACGCCGACGGCGCACAGGGTCACGGCAGCAGTCCGCATGTGGCACCTCGCTGTATTCGCCGACCCGGCTCAGTCCGTTGCGCCCCGCATGATATCGCGCGGCGGTTGGGGCACCAACCGGCACAAAAAGAGGGAAACCCGCTCAATCTACGGAGCGAGCTTCGCTGGAATCGAATGTGGACCCGATGGGGGGAGGCTTCTGGCCCCGCATACTAGCAACCCGGCGACTCACCGTCAAGACAGATCCCCTTACTAATCCTCCCGGCTTTCGGGAGGCTGTGGCCCTTCGTCCGGCGAGAGTGTCTCCTCCGGCGAGGAGCTTGTCGCTGAACTTCGTCCTCCGAAGTCCGCGATCGCCCGCTCCGCCGACTCGGCTATCTTCTGTCGCAGCTCGGCTATGGCCCGCTGGGCATCGGCAGCGATCTTGTCGGAGTACTCCCTGACCCACTCCGAGGCTTCCCTGGCCGCGGCAACTGCGGCTTCCTCGCCCCCTGCCGGTCTAACCCCCGGTCCGGCCTCGCCGAGGATCGCCCTGTCCTTCGCGGCTGGCTCAGTTTCGTCCGCCGTTGCCTGCTCCCGGCCGGCCTTTCTCCATGGTAGCTTCACGATACTCACCACCCTTGACTGTCATATCAATGGTGATCGGGAATCAGGCCTTTGTCAAGACTCCGGCACGAGAGGACACCCCGGCTGAGGGGTTCGCACGATCACCGGGGACCACTCGCAGGGGCCTTCGGAGACGGCGCCCAGCGAGCCCGTGGCAGCAGCGGGCGAACGCAGAAGACGCCATGCCGCGCCCCGGCCGCAGGCGCACAATGCAGCCGCAAGGCCGCGATGGGCAACATCCGCACGCTACATGTTGTCTATTGCCCAGGTGTCGGTGTAGCCTCCCCACCACCTCCACCTCCACCACCACCACCCCCGCCACCCCCACCAATTCAGTGAAACGTAAAAACCGCCGGGGTAAAGCCCGGC
>CAZNMB010000224.1:0-4064 GCA_964574095.1 uncultured Dehalococcoidia bacterium | reverse complement strand
CCGTACGGCGCATAATCGAGGACTTCTGGCGCAGCGAGCACTCCCGCAGGGGCTACGACCTGGTCTTCACTCCTCATATCGCCAAGAACGACCTCTGGAAGAGCAGCGGACACTGGGAGTTCTACCGGGAAAGCATGTACCCCCCCATGGAGGTCGAGGGGCAGGAATACATCGTGAAGCCGATGAACTGCCCCGGGCATATCCTGATGTACAAGTCCCAGCTCCGGAGCTACCGCCAGCTGCCCCTGCGCTGGGCCGAGCTGGGCACCGTCTATCGCTGGGAGAGATCGGGAGTCCTCCACGGTCTGACCCGGGTGAGAGGCTTCACCCAGGACGACGCCCATATCTTCTGCCGTCCCGATCAGCTTGAGGACGAGGTCGTCGGGGTTGTCGAGTTCGCCACTTTCATGCTCAAGACGTTCGGCTTCGACGACTACGAGGTCATGCTCTCCACACGCCCCGAGAAGTACGCGGGCACTATCGAGGTCTGGGAGCAGGCGACCGACACCCTGAAGCATGCCCTCGAGCGCCTCCACATTGACTACGCCATCGATCCCGGTGAGGGAGTGTTCTACGGGCCCAAGATCGACATATCGCTCAGGGACTCTCTGGGCCGGACGTGGCAGGGGCCAACGACCCAGGTTGACTTCAACCTGCCGGAGAGGTTCGACGTCAACTACATAGGCGACGACGGTCTGGAGCACAGAGTGGTGATGGTCCATCGCACCGTGCTCGGCAGCATGGAGCGGTTCCTGGGGTGTCTCATCGAGCACTACGCCGGCGCCTTTCCCGTCTGGCTCGCTCCCGTACAGGCGGTCGTGATCCCCATTACCGACATGCACGTGGACTACGCGCGTCAGGTCGCCCGCGATCTCGCGAGCGATGGCGCACGGGTCGAGGTGGACGAGCGCAACGAGAGGATGAACCTGAAGATCCGCGACGCTCAGATTCAGAAGGTGCCGTACATGGTAATCGTGGGCAACGAGGAGGTGGCCGGTTCCACGCTGTCGGTCCGCCTCCGCAGCGGCCGGAACCTGAAGGCGTTGTCGGTCTCCGAATTCAAGTCAATGGTGCGATCGGCTGTGGAATCGAACGAGGCAGTTTGATTTATGGCATGAATTGTGTTATAAAAAGACGTTAGTTCGCTTCTGAGGGGGGGGAGTATAGTTAAACACTTCACCGCGCGCGAGCGGGTGACCAAGACGTACCGCATCAACGGGATGATCCGGGCTCGAGACGTCCGGGTGATCGGTGACGCGGGTGAGCAGCTCGGCGTGATGCCCACAGTTGAGGCCATGAGAATCGCTCGAGAGCGGGAGCTCGATCTCGTTGAGGTCGCGCCCATGGCCGAACCGCCCGTCTGTCGTTTTCTTGACTACGGCAAGTTCAAGTACGAGCAGGCGAAGAAGGAGCGCGAAGCCCACAAGCGCCAGGCGACAGTCAACCTGAGGCAGGTGCGGTTCCGACCCAAGACAGGCAAGCATGACCTGGCATTCAAGCTGGTCCTCGTCGAGAAGCTCCTGGACCAGGGCAACAAGGTCAAAGTCATAGTGCTCTTTCGCGGCCGCGAGATGTCTCACCCCCAACTGGGGAAGAGCTTGCTGGACGACGTAGCCAACGCCCTCGGCGACAGGGCGCTGGTGGAGAGGCCGGTGGCGCTTGAGGGGCGTTCGATGAATATGATCCTCACGCCGCAGGCCAAGAAGCCCCAGAAGCCCCAGAAGGAGAAGAAGGAGAAGGAGAAAGAGAAAGAGAAGAAGGACGAGGTTGCAGATGCCCAAAATCAAGACGCATAAAGGGGCGAAGGCCCGTTTCCATATAACCGGCACCGGCAAGATCAGGCGCATCAAGATCGGCAAGAGCCACCTGCGCCGCAAGAAGCCCAAGCGGGTGAGGAAGCTGTACGACCAGACCATACCACTGCATCCCACCGCAAGGAAGCGGATCAGACGGTTGCTGCCGGGGATCTGACGTAAGGGGCGTAGACGCGCCCTCGGGATTCTAATCTCTGACACAGGAGGATACGCGTGCCTCGCGTGAAAGGCGGCACGACAACTCACCGCCGCCACAAGAAGATACTGAAGCTGACCAAGGGCCAGAGGGCGACCAGGCGATCGCTCTACCGCCGGGCCCACGAGTCGATTCTGAAATCACTGGCCTACTCGTATCGCCACCGCAGGGAGCGCAAGGGAGACATGCGCCGCCTGTGGATAACCCGGATCAATGCCGCGGCGAGGCTCGAAGGTCTTTCCTACAGCAAGTTTGTCAAGGGCCTATCCGAGGCAGGTGTAGCTCTCG
Organism: uncultured Dehalococcoidia bacterium; assembly: GCA_964574095.1. Classification (GTDB taxonomy): domain Bacteria; phylum Chloroflexota; class Dehalococcoidia; order SZUA-161; family SZUA-161; genus SZUA-161. The sequence continues at coordinate 1,766 of CAZNMB010000224.1, read as the reverse complement.
ACCGCAAGATACTCGCCGAATTGGCGGTGTCGGACTCTGCCGCCTTCGCCCAGTTGGTGGCACTAGCCAAGGAGAACGTCGGGCGAGCAGATGATACCCAAGCTTGACGGACTCCGCGAAAGAGCCCTAAGCGAACTCGACACCATACGCAACCTCAGCGACCTCGAAGCATGGCGCGTCCGCTACCTGGGCAGGAAGAGCGCCCTGACCGAAATCCTGCGCGGGCTGGCAAGCCTGCCCCTCGATGAGAAGCGCGCCACCGGCGCGGCCGCCAACCGGCTCAAGGCCCTCCTCGAAGAGGCCCTGCAGAGCAAGAAAGAGGCGGTCACCGAGACCCAGATAGCCCAGTCCATCGAGACCGGCCGTCTCGACGTCACCCTGCCCGGTCGCGCCCCCGGCCTCGGCCGGCTGCACCCGACGACCCAGATGCTGCGGCAGATCTGCGGCATCTTCGCGGCGATGGGCTTCGAGGTGGCCGAGGGCCCGGACGTGGAGTGGGACTACTACAACTTCGAGGCGCTCAACATCCCGCAGGACCACCCGGCCCGCGACATGTGGGACACCCTCTGGATGGACTATGCGACTCCGGAAGGCAGGCGGCCGATGCTGCTCCGCACCCATACCTCGCCGATGCAGATTCGCGTCATGGAGTCCAGACGCCCTCCCGTGAGGGTGGTGGTACCGGGCAAGGTGTACCGCTACGAAGCGACCGACGCCACTCACGAGTCGATGTTCTACCAGATCGAGGGTTTCGCCGTTGACGAGACCATCACCATGGCAGACCTGAAGGGCACGCTCTTCGAGTTCGCCAAGCGTCTTTTCGGCGGGGAGAGGAAGGCGAGGTTCAGGTGTGACTACTTCCCCTTCGTCGAGCCCGGAGTCGAGATGGCGATCGACTGCTTCCTTTGCAGCGGCGCCGGCTGCCAGCTCTGCTCGGGCAGCGGCTGGATCGAGATACTGGGCGCGGGCATGGTCCATCCGGACGTGCTGCGCCGGGTAGGCTACGACCCCGACGTGTACACGGGCTTCGCCTTCGGGCTCGGGGTTGAGCGAATGCTGATGCTGAAGTACGGCATCGACGACATCCGCCTCTTCTACTCGAACGACCTGCGGTTCCTGAGGCAGTTCTAGCCATGAGAGTACCTCTTAGCTGGCTGCAGGATTATGTCAACCTAACCCTGCCCGCCGATGATCTTGCCCGGAAGCTGACGATGTCGGGCACAGAGGCGGGAGAGATCGAGGTGGTCGGCGCCAACTGGGAGGGAGTCGTGGTCGCCCGGGTCGTGGGACTCGAGAAGCACCCCGACGCGGACCGGCTGCTGCTGGCCACGCTCGACCTGGGCGGCGAGCGGATTACGGTCGTCACCGGCGCGCCCAACCTCATGGAGGGCCAGAAGGTGCCCTTCGCGCGAGTCGGCGCGCAGTTGATAGACGGCCACACCGGCAAGCTGGAGAAGCTCAAGCCCGCCAAGATCCGCGGCGTCCGGTCGGAGGGCATGGTCTGCTCGGAGAAGGAGTTGGGCATCTCGGACAGCCACGAGGGCATAATGGTCCTGCCCGACGATGCGCCAGTGGGGACGCCGCTGTCACGGTACATGGGGGACACTATCTTCGACCTGACGACGACCCCCAACCGTCCCGACTGCCTGTCGGTGATCGGCATCGCGAGGGAGGTCGCGGCCCTGACCGGTCAGGCCGTGCACATACCCGAGGTGCGGTACGACGAGCCCGAGTCCGCCGTCGAGGAGTGGATATCGATTGAGATC
>CAZNMB010000223.1:0-4084 GCA_964574095.1 uncultured Dehalococcoidia bacterium | reverse complement strand
CCTGACGCAACCTCGATCAGCGCGCGTATCGGCTTCCGTGCCCTAGATCAGCCGCGCCACACGAGCCGCGCTGTGGATCGCCCCGCGTACCTTGCCCGGCTGCACGCAGTCGCCGACGGCATACACTTCCGGCACCTCGACTTTCAGCCGTTCCGCGAGGCCGCTGTCGCACGTGAACCCCACCGCGAGGGCCACCGTGTCGGCCTCAACCGTCCCCTTCTGCCCGCTCGCGTCCACGGTGACGACGCCCTTGTTCGTGATCTCCGTGACCGTGGTATTCGTCAGGGTCTCTATGCCCAGCTCCGACAGCCTGTCAAGGAGGTAGAGGCGGCTGAACAGGTTCATGTCGTTCGCCACTCCGTAGGTCATCTCGACGATGGTCACCTTCTTGCCCTGTTCGGCGAGGAACCAGGCCAGCTCGGCCCCGACCTCGCCGCCGCCGACCACGACAACCCTGTTGCCGGCCTTCCTGGCGCCGAGCAGCATCTCGCTCGCGGTAGCCACATTCGCTCCCCCGGAGCCCGGGATGTCGGGAATGACGTGCGTGGCGCCCGTTGCCACGATCACGACGTCCGGCTTCTGCCGTTTGATCAGCTCCGGTGTGGCCTCGACCCCAAGCTCGACCTTGACGCCGGCCTTCTTCACCTGATTCCTGAGGTATTCGGCGAAGCTCTTGACCGACTGCTTGAACTGCGGCGCTGAAGCCGGCACAAGCTGCCCGCCCAGCGCTTTCCCCTTCTCGTACAGGGTCACATCGTGCCCCCGGAGGGCCGCAACCCTTGCGGCCTCCATGCCCCCCGGACCGCCGCCGACGACGGCTACCTTCCTCCTCCGGGCAGCCGGCTTGATCTCGTAGTCCCTTTCCCTTCCCAGGGCCGGATTCACCTGACAGCTTACGCTCCACATATTGGAGATGTTGCCGGCGCAGGACTCATTGCAGTAGAGACAGGGGCGTATGTCGTCCAGCCTCCCCTCGGCCGCCTTGTTCGGAAGCTCGGGGTCTACGAGCAAGGCCCTGCCCATAGCGACAAGGTCCGCCTTGCCATTGCGAATGACATCGTCGGCCAGCACCGGGTTGCCCAGCTTTCCGGCGACGATGACAGGTATGCCGACGACCTTCTTGATCGCAGCGGCGAGGGGGACGTTGCAGCCGGCGGGCATGCCCATCGTGGGGAAGATCCTGCTGTACCACGGCGGTGACTCGTAGATCCCCGCCGAGACGCTCAGAGCGTCCGCGCCGGCGGCCTCCAGCCTCTGGGCGATCACCTTGGTGTCCTCCAGCGTCAGCCCGCCGTCTATGTACTCATCGCCGCTGAGCCGGACGATGATGGGGAAGTCGGGGCCCACCGCCAGCCGCACCCCTTCCATCACCTTCAGGGCGAATCTCATCCGGCCCTCGAAGTCCCCGCCGTACTCATCGGTGCGCTTGTTGGTGTAGGGAGACATGAACTGCGTGATCAGGTACCCGTGAGCGGCCTGGATCTCGATGGCATCGAATCCGGCAGTGCGGGTTATCGTGGCCCCGAAGACGAACTTTCCTATCAGCCCCTCGATCTCCGCGACCGTAAGCTCCCGGGGCATCTCCGCGCCGGTGGGCAGACACGGGATCGCTGACGGGGCCACAAGCTGCTGCCCTTCCGCGCTGGTCAGGGAAGAGCCCTGCCGTCCGGTGTGCTGTATCTGGGTGGCGATCTTCGCCCCGTAGGGATGGACCGCCTCTGCCAGTTCGTGCAGGCCCTGTACGAACTTCCACTCGTCGGCTCTGATGGGGTTCGTCCCTGCCTTCCCCACCGGCCAGTCAATGCACGTGTTCTCAATGACTATCAGGCCGACCCCGCCCCTGGCCCGCTCCACGAAGTAGTCGATCATCCGATCGCTGACGGCGCCGTACTCGGTCGCAAACTTCGTGTTCAAGGCCGGCATCACCACCCTGTTCTTCAGTTCGAGCTTGCCTATCTTCACCGGCTCGAAGAGCTTGTCCAGCCTGGCCATGGTCAGCACCTCCTGCCCTAGTCCACCATTATCTGGCCGCCGTTGACGTGGATTGTCTGGCCCGTGATGTACCGGGCGGCGTCCGTAACCAGGAAGAGGACGACATCGGCGATGTCCTCGGGCTCGGCCAGCCTTCCCAGAGGAACGCTGCCATGATAGTAGGCCTGTGCCCCTTCCCAGAGTACGCCGTGCATCGGCGTGTTGGTGATGCCGGGAGCGACGGCGTTCACGTTTATCCCGTGGGGGCCCAGCTCCATCGCAAGTGATCTGGTGAGGGCCTGCACGGCTGCCTTCGATGCGCAGTAGTCGGCGCCGCCACCCGAGAGGTTGCACACGGAAGCCCTCGAGGAGAAAGACGACCCCACGTTAACGATCTTGCCGCTTCTGCGCTCGATCATGTGCCTGGCGACGGTCTGTGAGCACAGCAGAACGCCTTTGAGGTTAACATCGAACGTCCTGTCTAGGTCCTCCTCCTTCAAGTCCACGACCGTGTAGCTCCCTATGATCCCGGCGTTGTTGACCAGGATGTCGATGCCGCCGAACTCCTGCAGGGCCCGCTGCACCGTCTGCTCCACGCTCTTCCTGCTGGTGACGTCGGTCTCGGCGGCGATGGCCGTGCCGCCCGCGGCCCCGATCTCACGGGCCACGCCTTCAGCCCCGTCGAGCGCCCGGTCCGCGATGACGACCCTGGAGCCCGCCCCGGCGAGATCGAGAGCGATGGCCCGGCCTATTCCGCTGGCGGCCCCGGTGACCATGGCGGCCTTGCCCCTGATATCGAACAGCTCGGAAACCCTGCTCATGTCGCCCTCCCCGTCACAGTGGATTGTACGGGCCGCCTACGCCAGGCCTTTCTTCATGAAATAGAGGGTGTAGCCGCCCACCATCATCTGCTCGTCCAGCTCGCTCAGCTTCGCTCCAAGGCGGGAGCCGAGGTGCTCTCCCACCCTGCGGCCTACGATGTCGGCCGGCTCGCCGGCCTTCAGCGCGGCGAGGATGATCTCTCCCAGGTCGCGGGTGCTCTCTTCGACCATCGTGATGAGCCTGTCGGGGTCCCGGCCGACGCCGCCGTGGGAGTAGAACAGGACCTCGGCGCCCAGCGCTCGGAGCTTCTCCATTGTATCCAGGTACAGGTCCTGGTCGAAGCTGGGAGGGGCCACGGCGGGTATGGGGAAGGGCCGGTCGCCTTCGCCGGGCAGGCCGAGCGCCTCCCCGCAGAAGAGGCCCTTCGATCGCCTGTCGAAGACGGCCATGTGGTGGGGCGCATGTCCCGGCGCGTACACGATCTGCAGCTCCCGGCCGCCGGCCGCGATCACTTCGCCGTCCTCGGGGACCTTCACCTGGTGCTCCGGCACCGGGTCGATGGACCCGTATACGGCCCCGAACTCCGGCCCGAAGACGCTCTTCGTGCTCTCGATGAGGCGAGAAGGGTCAACGACGTGCTTCCGTCCCGAGGGATGAACGAGGACCCTGGAGTTGGGGAACTTCCGGGCGAGGGCCCCTGAGCCGCCCGCGTGGTCCACGTGGATGTGTGTCGGGATGATGTAGGCGAGGTCTTTCATTCCCAGGCTTGCCATCGCCTCCTGGATGGCGGGAAGAGCGGTCGAGGGACCGGGCTCTATCAGGACTCCCGGCGTTTCCCTGATCAGATAGACCGAGAACACCGTGCCTGTGCCCGCGATCGGCGTCTCCACCCGGTACACATCGCCGGCTACTTCTTCAATCTGGGGCATGGCTGCATCCGCCCTCCGGTCGCCTGCCGCCGCTGGCGCGGGGCGACCTTGTTGATCCGGGTCCTCGTGGGCAGGGTTCGTTGGTTGCCACATTATCCTACCCAAGTTCAGGGTTGTAAAGACTGCGGGCTTTGCGGCATTACTCAGTTGCCGCTGGTGGGGATTCTTGACGCTGGGGGAAACGGATTGCCGCGATGGGGAATCTTTGGAGGCTCTCTAGCGCTCTTGTCACTCTTGATCTCTCCGCGTTTCACCTCACCGACCCTACGACTAGGTGAGTAGGCCGATCAGTAGGCCCATTACCCCCAGAGCCACACCGAAGAATCCCAACACTACGCTCAGGATTGCCAAGAGCGCTAGAG
>CAZNMB010000222.1:0-4109 GCA_964574095.1 uncultured Dehalococcoidia bacterium | reverse complement strand
CGCCATCTCCTCAGCCAAGTGCACCAACGAGGACAACTACGTCTTCCAGAAGTTCGCGCGGGGGGTGATGGGCACAAACAACATCGACCACTGTGCCCGTCTCTGACACGCGCCCACAGTGGCCGGTCTGGCCACAAGCTTCGGCAGCGGCGCGATGACCAATCCCATAGCCGACATCGCCGGAGCGGGCTGCATCTTCGCTATCGGGACCAACACTACCGAGGACCACCCGGTGATCGCCCTCGAGATCAAGAAGGCGGTGGACCGGGGGGCCAGGCTCATCGTCGCCGACCCGCGCGAGATCGGGCTCTGCCGCACGGCCCATATCTGGCTGCGGCACCGCCCCGGCACCGACGTGGCGCTGCTCATGGGCATGGCCAAGGTGATAGTTGACGAGGACCTGCTGGACAAAGCGTTCATCCAGGAGCGCTGCGAGGGCTTCGTGGAGTTCCTCGACTCTCTCCGCGCCTTCGACCTCGACCGGGTGTCGAAGATCACGGGTGTGCCCGCCGCCGACATCGTCGAGGCGGCCCGGACCTACGCCACCGGCGGCCCATCGACCATCCTCTACGCCATGGGCATCACCCAGCATTCCCACGGCACCGACAACGTGCTGGCCACGGCCAACCTCGCCATGCTCACCGGCAACGTGGGCAAGCCCCACTCGGGGGTCAACCCGCTGCGGGGCCAGAACAACGTCCAGGGGGCCTGCGACCTCGGAGCCCTGCCCAACGTCTTCACGGGCTACCAGCAGGTGGCCAACGGGGAGGCCAGGGCGAAGTTCGAGGCTGCCTGGGGCGTCTCCCTGCCGGCGCAGCCGGGCCTGGTGCTTACCGAAATGTTCCACGCCATGGAAGAGGGCAAGGTCAAGGCCGTGTACCTCATGGGAGAGAACCCCGTGCTCAGCGACCCCGACGCCGGGCACATCGAGGAGGCGCTGAAGAAGCTGGAGTTCCTCGTCGTCCAGGACATATTCCTCACCGAGACGGCGCAGTTCGCCGACGTCGTGCTGCCGGGGGCCAGCTTCGCCGAGAAGGACGGCACTTTCACCAACACCGAGCGCCGCGTCCAGCGCGTGCGCAAGGCTCTCGAGCCGGTCGGGGAATCGAGGGCCGACTGGCAGATCACCTGCGACGTCGCCCGGAAGATGGGAGGCAGGGGCTTCGACTTCGCCGGCCCGTCGGAGATCATGGACGAGATCGCCGGTCTCACGCCCTCGTACGGCGGCATCAGGTACTCGCGGCTGGAGAGCGACAGCCTGCAGTGGCCCTGCCTCAACGTCGATCACCCGGGAACGGACTGCCTGCACACCGACGGCTTCGCCAGGGGCAAGGGCAAGTTCAGCGTCCTCGAGTACAAGCCGCCCAAGGAGGAACCAAGCGAGCAGTATCCCCTCATCCTCACCACCGGGCGCAGCCTCTACCAGTTCCACACCGGCACCATGACCCGCAAGTCAAAGGGGCTCAACGAGATGCGGGGAGAGGAGTTGGTGGAGATCAACCCCGCGGATGCCGCAGCCCTGAGCATCGCCGACGGAGACCTGGTGCGGGTCGCCTCCCGCCGGGGAGCCGTGACCGCGAAGGCGAAGGTGACCGACAGCCTGGCCAGGGGAACGATCTTCATGACCTTCCACTTCGCCGAGACCCGGACGAACCTGATCACCAGCCCGGCCCTGGACCCGGTGTCCAAGATCCCCGAGTTCAAAGTGGCCGCGGTCAGAGTGGAGAAGGTCGCCGCCTAGGGGTCTGCGAAAGAGACTGGCGGGGCAAGGAATCTCTCTGCAGTAGGGGCACGGCATGCCGTGCCCCTACGCGCGGCGCGGCCTTCGTGGCCCTGATCGGATCGGGGCCATCTTGGTCATGGTTGTGCCATCCCCTCCGCGGCACGGCCATCCTGGCCGTGGTTATGCCGTGCCCCTGCTCGCGCCCGCTGGCAATCCGGAAACGGAGGTGCTAGAATCGGGGGCAGTCGGAAGCTGCGGCCTTCGACACGCCCATCCTCCGGGCACACGGGACTCGACGGCGCAACGAATCATGTATCGAATAGCCCGCAGGGAAGACCTCACCCCCGAAATCCATCTCTTCGAGATCGAGGCGCCGCAGGTGGCGCGGAAGGCGCAGGCCGGGCAGTTCGTCGTCGTCAGAGTCGACGAGACAGGCGAGCGCATCCCGCTGACCGTCGCCGACTGGGACCGCGAGCAGGGCACCGTCACCGTCGTGTTCATGGAGGTGGGCAAGACCACCCGGAAGCTGGCGACGCTGAAGGCGGGGGAGTCCGTCGCCAACTTTGCCGGCCCGCTGGGCACGCCCACCGAGATCGAGAAGTTCGGCACCGTGGTCTGCGTCGCCGGCGGGTTTGCCACCGCGATCGTTGTCCCCGTCGCGCGGGCGCTGAAGGACGCGGGCAACAAGATCATCTCGATCATGGGTTTCCGCACCAAAGACCTGGTGTTCTGGGAGGACCGGCTCGGCAGCATCAGCGACGAGTTCATCGTGACCACCGACGACGGCACGTACGGGCGCGGCGGCGTGGTCACCACCCCGCTCACCGAGGTACTGGAGCACCACGAGCGGATACACCGGGTGATTGCCATCGGCCCGACCGTGATGATGAAGTTCTGCGCCGCCGCCACGCTGCCCTTCGGGGTGCCGACCATAGTGAGCCTCAATCCGATCATGGTGGACGGCACCGGCATGTGCGGCGTCTGCCGCGTGACCGTGGCCGGGGCCACCAGGTTCACCTGCGTCGATGGCCCCGACTTCGACGGGCACAAGGTGGACTGGGGCGAACTCATGGCGCGGCAGCGGACCTATCTCGAGGAGGAGAAGCTGTCCCTGGAGAAATGGCGGCGGGACGCAGCCGGCGGATAGAGAGCCATGGCGAAGCTGGACTTGAACCGCGTGCCCATGCCCAAGCAGAAGCCTCGGGCCCGGGCCCGGAACTACGACGAGGTCGCGCTGGGATACAGCGCGAAGCAGGCCCTTGCCGAGGCCGGCCGCTGCATCCAGTGCAAGAAGCGGCCGTGCACCGAGGGCTGCCCCGTGGGCGTTGACATCCCCGAGTTCATAGCCGCTCTCAGGGAGGGCGACATGCCCGGCGCCGTCACGGCCCTCAAGAACAAGAACGCCCTGCCCGGCGTCTGCGGCCGGGTCTGCCCCCAGGAGACCCAGTGCGAGGAGGCCTGCACCCTGGCCAAGAAGGGCGCCCCGATAGCCATCGGCCGGCTCGAGCGCTACGTGGCCGACTGGGAGCTGGACAACCAGGACAAGAAGCAGCCAAGCCCCAACCCCGCGCCCGACGGCGGGAAGCGGGTGGCCGTGGTCGGGTCCGGCCCGGCCGGCCTGACGGCCGCCGCCGCCCTCGCCCAGCGGGGCCATCAGGTGACCATCTTCGAGGCGCTGCACGTGGCCGGGGGCGTGCTGATGTACGGCATACCCGAGTTCAGGCTGCCCAAGCGCATCGTCCAGGCCGAGGCAGACTACGTCAGGTCCCTTGGCGTCGAGATCAGGCTGGACTCGGTGGTGGGCAAGACGTTCACCGTCGGCGAGCTTCTCGAAGAGGGCTACGCCGCCGTCTTCCTGGGAACGGGCGCGGGCCTGCCCATGTTCCTCGACATCCCCGGCGAGAACCTGAACGGCGTGTACTCGGCCAACGAGTTCCTCACCCGCATCAACCTGATGAAGGCCTACCTCTTCCCCGAGTACGACACGCCGATCAAGATCGGGCGGCGGGTCGCTGTGATCGGGGGCGGCAACGTCGCGATGGACGCCGCCAGGTGCGCGCTCAGGCTCGGCGCCGACAAGGTGCACATCGTCTACCGGCGCTCACGGGCGGAGATGCCGGCCCGGCTGGAGGAGGTCGAGAACGCCGAGGAAGAGGGAGTGATACTGAAGCTGCTCACCAACCCGCTGCGGTTGGCCGGAAACCAGGAGGGCTGGGTCACGAGCATGGAGTGCATCGAGATGGAGCTTGGTGAGCCCGACGAGAGCGGCCGCCGCCGCCCGGTGCCGAAGAGCGGCAGCGAGTTCACCCTCGACGTGGACACCGCGGTGGTAGCCCTGGGCACCTCCCCCAACCCCCTCGTGCCGACGACGACCTCAGGCCTCGAC
>CAZNMB010000221.1:0-4115 GCA_964574095.1 uncultured Dehalococcoidia bacterium | reverse complement strand
TCCAGTGCGTCGAGTCGAGGAGCCGTCCGCTTGATAGAACCTCTCACCAAGACTGGACAGCGCTTCAACAGGAATGCCAATGCCAACATCGGTGACACGGACAACGATCTCGTGCCGCTTGTTCTCCACTCTCACGGTTATGTCGCCACCGCCAGTCACGCTGAACTTGATGGCGTTGCCCAGTAGATTGACCAGCAGTTGTCTCAGTCGCTTCTCATCTGCCTCCACCATGGGCAGAGCGTCCGGCAGGTGCCCTACGATTGCGATGCCTTTCGCACTGGCGAGGCCCGTGACTTCTTCAACTGCGCTATGGATCACATCCTCTATCGACAAGAGGTGCTTGTTGATGGCAAACCGGCCCGACTCCAACCGGGAAACATCAATGAGATTGTCAATCAGCTCAGCCAGATGCTCGCTCTGGCTATCGATGATGCCGAGAAACTCCCTTTGTGTGTCTGTGTCGGGCACGTCACCCTGAAGCATCAGCCTGGTAGAGCCCATGATCGAGTGGAGCGGCGTTCGAAGCTCATGCGAAACGTTGGCAATGAACTCGTCCTTCATCTGTTCGGCTTGCGCCCGTGCCTCCTCCGCTCTCTTGCGCTCAACGATGCTGTGCAGGAGCCACCGTATGCCCACAAGCATGTTTCGCTGGTCGCGAACGGCACCCACGGTGATGTCCACAGGTACAGGATCGCTTCCAAGCGGCTTCAGCCACAGTTCCCATTGCGGTACCCTGCCACTTGCATGGGTCTTCAACCACCGCAGCAACTCATGGAATTGTTTGTGTTGATCCTGAGCCACGTATGCTAGAAGAGGCTGACCGATCAGGAAGTGCAGGTCCACGTTCAGAACACCTGCCGCGGCATGATTGGCTTCCTGGATCACGCCACGCGCATCGGTGAGCAGGTAGCAGTCAGGGGCGAAATTAAAGAGGTCCTCGTAGCGCTCTCGCTCTCTCTTGATCTCCTCCCGTGCGGAGAACAACTCGTCATTCTGTATGCACATCTCCTCCCCTGCCACCTGCAGCTCTTCCAGGACTTCCTTGAGCAGCACATGCTGGTCAGTTGATGTGCCAAGTTGATTGTACTGCTCTTCGAGCTGCTTACACGCAGCTTCAATCCGCCGGTTAAGCGCGTCCGTCCTCATTACCCCTTCACCTCATGTGTGCCAGACAAAGAGATACGCCAACCGCTTGTTCCACGGTCTGGTCAGGTTCGCCGTCCAGTCCAATCATACGCTGGTCGTAGTTACAACTGGATTACGGATACACAGAAGGTGGTTACAGCGGCTTTACAGTCTGATTACAGTTAGGGAGAAGGAGACCCTTCACGGAGCCCGTCCTGAGTGAAGCCGAAGGTCTCAGGGTGACATGGAATTTGCCTTCGGCGCACGGTCCCTGGTTGCGCCTGGAATCGGATGGCAGTCCGGGCCAGGGCTGCGGATTGCGCTGCGTCTTGAATCATGGCCTTCAGATGCGCCGGCAGCTCATCCTGTCCGCAGGGCCCCTGCCCCCTCATAACGCAGTGAAGGGGCGATTGCTTCACGGAATCCTCTTCGAGCGAGGTTCTTCGGTCATCCGCCCGAGGTGGCGGGGATGAAGCTCCGCCGCAAGCCTAAGAGCCCGATGCCCTCCAACCCCAAACGCGGCACCTCCCGCAGGCACACGTGCCAATCTTGACATGGCTTGTGCAACATGTTTATCATGTCATCGTAGAGCGAGGACGCACGGGAGCCGCCGATGAAGCGCAGCGCATGCCGCACGGAGGACCGCAGTGACAGCCGGTCGCAAGGCTTCACGTTCAGCGCTCTGCGCCTGCTGAAGGACAAGCCCCCTCCCCGGTAGGCCGCGTCGCTCCCTTCGCCGGCGGACAGCGACCGCCGCCCCCGCCCCGGTGCGCCGCACGTCCCGTCACTCGCACCAATTGTCGTGCCCGCCGTTGCGGCGCGGGTTTCGGCGACGCAGGCCGTGGAGGCGGAACAGCATCGATTCGACACGGAGAGAGAAGATGGGAAGAAAGCAAGACAAGGCGGAGCAGAGGAAGAAGTACAAGGACACTAACAAGAAATACAAGCCGGGCCACGGAGGTCTGGCAATCAAGAAGAGAGACATAGCCGCTCTCGGCAGGTAGTCGGGACACCTGATCCCCGTCCCGGGACGCCGGCGGTTGCCGGAGGCATGGCTGTCCCGTTCCCCGCGCCACGGGCGCCTACCGGCCTATTCATCACTTTCGCTCACTATCGGCGACTCTTAATACCATTCTTATAACTTCTTCACGCTGTATTCATCATCCTTATCTATACTGTCGGCAGGGAAGGTTCTAGCCGCGTGTCTCAACCTGCCCGGCGCCGGCGCGCCGGAAGCGAGACCGGGGGGGGCCGTGAACATGGCAAAGAAGGCGATCAACAGCAAGAACGATGACTACCGGATGGACACATTCCTCACGATGCGGGAGGCATGTCAGGTGCTGCGCGTGCACTCCAACACGTTGCGGCGCTGGAGCAAGGCGGGCCTGATCAAGGAGTACCGCATCGGAGTCGGCCATCACCGGCGGTTCCGGCGGAGCGACCTCAACGCCCTGCTCGTGGAGCATCAAAGCGAGGCCTAGAGCCTTGAGTGGCAAGCCTCCGGTCTCCGGACTACAGTCTCCAGACCTTCCCAGGCATTCCCCCTCCCTCTATCTCCCTCCCGCCAGGGGAGGGAGGATCGCTTCGCCCCCCCCTCCCTTGACGGGAGAGGACCAGGGTGAGAGTGCTGGAGGCTGGAAAGCCAGACCGCCAACCACCGCGGGCAAAACGGGAGCTATTGTTAACTTGTCCCGCGCGTCGAGTTTGACAATTCCGCTTCAACTGCTATAATATATGGTGCCTATCGACCCTTCGGGGCGGTAAGGGTTGCTCGTTCTTTCAAAACAGGTCGCTTGGATCGGGCACGACCGAGACGGCTACAGGGCAAACGAAGTCTGCGACTCAGTGAGCCTTCTCGGGTAACGCCCGCGAAGGCTCTTTTGTTTGCAGACATGAGCAAGAAGACAGCGGGACACGCGGACACGGCGGTCGGCTTCATCGGAGCGGGGACCGTGGGCACCGCCCTGGCGGTGAGGCTCAGCGGCAGCGGCTACCGGGTTATCGCAGCGGCCAGCCGCACCCGGTCGTCCGCCGAGAGGCTGGCGGCCAGCGTACCCGGCTGCACGGCCTGCGCCTCCAAGCAGGAGGTGGCGGACGCCGCCGACATCGTCTTCATCACCACCCCCGACGACGCCATCGCGCGGGTGGCGGCGGAGATCGCCTGGCACCCCGGCCAGAGCGTGGTCCACTGCAGCGGCGCCGACTCCCTCGACTCACTGGAACCGGCGCGGCGCGCCGGCGCCCGGGTGGGAGGCTTCCACCCCCTGCAGACGTTCGCCAGCGTCACCCACGCCATAGAGAACCTGCCCGGCTCCACGTTCGGCATCGAGGCGGAGGGCGACCTGTTCGACCTCCTGAGCGAGATGGCGTCCGCCCTCGAAGGCAACCGGGTCCGGCTCCGGGCCGAGGACAAGGTGCTGTACCACGCGGCAGCTGTCCTGGCATGCAACTACCTCGTGACCCTCACCAAGATGGCGACGGACCTGTGGCGGGACTTCGACGTACCCGCGCCGGAGGCCGTCCGGGCCCTGATGCCCCTGCTCCGGGGCACCCTGAACAACATCGAGAACGTCGGGCTGCCCCACTGCCTCACCGGGCCCATCGCCCGCGGAGACCTGGGCACCATCAGGAAGCACATCGCGGCGCTGGAGCGCTCCGCACCCGCCCTGCTCACCGCCTACCGCGAGATCGGGCTTCAGACCGTGCCCATAGCCCTGGGAAAGGGCAAGATCGATGACGCCACAGCCATGGAGCTGAAGCGACTGCTTCAGAATACGGAGGGAACGATCGACGGCCGCACCGCGCCCGATATCGAGCCGCTCCTCAGAATCCTGTGCCCCGACTGCGCGGCCCCGGCAGGGGAGGAGACGCACGAGCTGTCCCCCGCGGGTGGGCACATGAAGGAGAAGCCATGAGAACGATGCTCAAGAGCAAGGTCCACCGCGCCACCGTGACCGAGGCCAACATCCAGTACGAGGGCAGCATCACCA
>CAZNMB010000220.1:0-4122 GCA_964574095.1 uncultured Dehalococcoidia bacterium | reverse complement strand
CGGCGTTCTGGCCACCCACAGCCCTCTAAGGCCAAACCCCCTGGGCCTGACGACGGTGAAACTGCTGGAGCGCCAGGGCAGCGTGCTCAGGGTGACCGGCCTCGACGCCATCGATGGCACGCCGGTTGTGGACGTCAAGCCTTTCATCCCCGGCGACGATTTGGCCCGGGCCACAGCGCCCGACTGGGTGTCCAAGCTGCGCCGGCATGACAAGCGGTAGCGCTCCGGTCGAACGCCACGTCTATGTCCTCTCCCAGACGCGCAAGCTCAAACGCCGGGAAGGACGGCTGTCCGACGCCCGTGGGGAAGCTGTCCACAGTCTACCGCCGTCTCCTGGACCGCAACGGGCCTCAGCACTGGTGGCCCGCCGACACTCCCTTTGAGGTCATCATAGGCGCCATCCTGACACAGTCCGCGGCCTGGCTGAACGTCGAGAAAGCCATCGCCAGTCTCAAGAAGGCGGACATGCTCACCCCCGCCTCTCTGCGAAGCATCCCGACGGAAGAGCTCGCTCGACTCATCTACCCATCGGGGTACTACAACGCGAAGGCGCGGAAGATAAAGGCATTCGTCGAGCGGCTGGCAAACGCTCATCACGACTCGCTGGACGAGCTGTTCTCCCCGGACACAGCCGCGCTGCGCGCGGAGCTGCTCGGCATCCACGGAATCGGCCCTGAAACGGCGGACTCCATAATCCTCTATGCCGCCGGGAAGCCCATCTTCGTCATCGATGCCTACACCCGGCGCATACTGTCCCGCCTGGGACTGGGCCCGGCGCGGGACGACTACGAGTCCTTCCAGGCGCTGTTCATGGACAGCCTTCCCCGTGACGTCGGCACCTTCAACGAGTACCACGCGCTGCTCGTCCGTCACGGCAAGGATGTATGCCGGAAGTCCCCGGAGTGCGACCAGTGCTGCCTGGCGGACATGTGCCCCGGACGTGCCCCGGCCTGAGCCG
The DNA here is from genome assembly GCA_964574095.1 of uncultured Dehalococcoidia bacterium. Lineage (GTDB taxonomy): Bacteria > Chloroflexota > Dehalococcoidia > SZUA-161 > SZUA-161 > SZUA-161. Next base: position 3,164 of record CAZNMB010000220.1, on the reverse strand, counting down.
CCGGCGTGCGAAGCCCCGGCACGGCTTCACGCGCCTGGCCGTGCCGCTCGGGATTGAGGCGCCACGGGCATCCTGCCCGTGAACCATGGCCTGGAAGGCCATGCCACCTCAGGATCGGGCCGCTTCACTTGCATTACCCTGGGATTTGTTGTATAAGGGAGACAAGTGAATAGCGTACCGCTGGGGGAGCTCAGAGGCTGAGAGGCGGCGCTGCCGCCAACCCTTGGAACCTGATCTCGGTAATCCGAGCGTAGGGAAGCGAGTGCTTGGCAAAGGTGGCCGCGAACCCAGGTTCGTGGCTTTTTGTTTCTACGGAGAGTGGGAGTGACACAACTGGAACTGGCCCGGCAGGGCCAGCTGTCACCGGCGATGCGGGCGGTGGCCGAAGAAGAGGCGCTCGACCCCGAGTGCGTCCTGTCCGGCGTCGCCGACGGTTCGATCGTTATTCCCGTCAACGTGAACCACGCCGGCGTGCACCCGTGCGGCATCGGGAAAGGCCTGCGCACGAAGGTCAACGCCAACATCGGAACGTCGTCCGACTTCGGCGACGTGAACACCGAGATGGAGAAGCTGCGCGCCGCCGAGTCGGCCCGGTCGGATACGGTCATGGACCTGAGCACCGGGGGAGACATCAGCGCGATACGGCGCGCCATCACTGCCTCCACTTCGCTGCCGCTGGGAACCGTCCCGCTCTACCAGGCCGGTATCCAGGCCATCGATCGGTGGGGATCGATAGTGGCCATGCCGGTGGAGCATCTCTTCGCCGTTATCGAGGAGCAGGCTGAGGACGGCGTCGATTTCATGACAGTCCACTGCGGCGTGACCCTGAAAGCAGTCGATCGCCTGCGGCAGGCGCCGAGGGTGACGGATGTCGTGTCGCGGGGGGGCGCGTTCCTCATCGGCTGGATGCTGCACAACGGGCAGGAGAACCCGCTCTACGAGTATTTCGACCGCATGCTGGGAATCGCTCGCAAGCACGACGTGACGTTGAGCCTGGGCGACGGGCTCCGTCCCGGAAGCCTCTCCGATGCCTCCGACCGCCCCCAGATCGAGGAGCTGCTGACGATTGGAGAGCTGGTGGAGCGGAGCCGGGCGGCCGGCGTGCAGGTCATGGTTGAGGGCCCGGGCCACATGCCGCTCGACCAGATCCCGGCCAACGTGCAGATCGAGAAGCTGGTCTGCAAGGGGGCTCCCTTCTACGTGCTGGGGCCCCTGGTGACCGATGTCGCCGCCGGCTACGACCACATCAGCGCCGCCATCGGCGGGGCCATCGCCGCGGCGCACGGGGCGGACTACCTCTGCTACGTGACGCCTTCGGAACATCTGTCCTTGCCCGAGCCCGATGACGTCAGAGAGGGCGTGATCGTGACGCGCCTCGCCGCCCACGCCGGAGACATCGTCAAGGGGGTGAAGGGCGCGCGCGACTGGGACCTGAAGATGTCCCTCGCCCGCAAGAACCTCGACTGGCAGGAGCAGATCAGGCTCGCCCTGGACCCGGACAGGGCGGCAGCGGGGCGGGCCCGGCACGGGACGCTGGGGGCCGGCTGCAGCATGTGCGGCCAGTACTGCGCCATGGAGCTGGTCGCCGAGTATCTGGGCACCCGAACGGAGCGCCGCTAGACTGAACAACAAATGACGGAGGTGTGAGAAATGGCTCTGTTCTCTTCTGTGTCCGAAGTGGATGTAACCAAGGCTATCGTCGGCAGCTTCCTGCGCCAGTTCGAGCAGTACGCCGAGAGCGACGTTATCATCGTGGGCGCCGGACCCAGCGGTTTGATGGCCGGAAGGGACCTCGCGAGCAGGGGCCTCAAGGTGCTGATAGTGGAGCGCAACAACTACCTCGGCGGCGGTTTCTGGATCGGCGGGTACCTGATGAACAAGGTGACGCTGAGGGCGCCGGCCCAGGAGGTCCTCGAAGAGCTGGGCGTTCCCTACGAGAAGGCGATCGAAGGACTGTATACGGCCGATGGGCCCCACGCTTGCTCCAAGCTCATCGCGGCGGCCTGCGATGCGGGGGTCAAGTTCGCCAACATGACCATCTTCGATGACGTTGTCCTGAGAGAGGGAAACCGCGTTGCGGGAGTGGTCATCAACTGGACGCCGATCGCCTCCCTGCCTCGCGAGATCACCTGTGTGGACCCCGTGGCGATCGAGTCGAAGGTTATCATCGATGCCACCGGCCACGACGCCGTGGTCTGCAGGAAGCTCGAGGAGAGGGGCCTCATTCGGACGGTTGGCTTCGGGGCGATGTGGGTGGAGAGATCGGAGGACCTGGTGGTCGAGCACACGGGCGAGGTCCATCCGGGACTGATCGTCACCGGCATGGCAGTCAGCACTGTCTACGGGCTGCCGCGCATGGGCCCCACATTCGGCGGCATGCTGCTCTCGGGGAAGAAGGGCGCCGAGGTCGCCCTGACCGCCCTGGCGCAAGTGCCGGCCTGATGAGCCCGGCTTGCCATCATGAAGAGACAGACCCGCTTCTACCTGTACGACGAGCCTGAAGCGGCCTCCCTCGATCTGCTGTCCCTTCGTGATTATGTCAAGAGTATGCTGCCGCCGCTGGACGTCGTTGCCAGGACGGGCTTTATCGCATTCCACCTGCAGAATCTGTCGGACGAAGCTGTGTCCGGCCTCGCCGCCGACTTCGCCCGTGCCAAGGTGAGGAACCCCATGAGGCGGGACCTCGACTTCCCGCCGCTGCCGGGAGAGGTGCAGTACGAGCGGCGCAGGCTGACCCGCCAGAGCAAGGCGTGGGGCATCCTCTACGACGGCTACAGGATGATGACCATCCTGCAGCGGCTCATCTCACCGGCGGAGCGAAGCCTGGCGCACATCCACGTAGTCTTCACCAACCAGCTATTCGGCACCTGGGACGAGGGCGACCAGCGCTATCACGCCCGGGTGAGCGCCTACGGGTCCCCATCGCTGCTGTCCACGAGCGGCATCGTGGAGGCCCCGGCCAAGCCCAGGGAGTACTACTTCCTGAAGCAGCAGTACGCGTCTCTCGGAATGCAGGACGCGGCAGCCGTCGGGCTGGACAGCCAGTTCCACGGGCAGTTCATCGATCACGGGGACGAGAGGCTCACCGAGGCCATGAAGGGGTACGTTGTGCAGGCAATCCTCCACAGCCTCCGCGGCGATCCCTTCTGCGAGGACCAGGGCTG
>CAZNMB010000219.1:0-4139 GCA_964574095.1 uncultured Dehalococcoidia bacterium | reverse complement strand
CTCGGGTTCGAAGTGCAGTTGAACATCGGCACGGAGAAGACGGTCGTCGCCATTCTGGGCAGCGAGACCGGTAAGGCGGACACGGACCTGTTCGCGGTGCTGCCCGGCGTCCAGAGCGTCTCCCGCGTGATGAAGCCGTACAAGCTCGCCTCCCGGGAGTTCCATCCCCGGGCGAGCAAGATGAACGTGTCCGGCGTTGAGATCGGGGGCCAGAGGATCGTCGTCATGGCCGGCCCCTGCGCCGTAGAGTCCGAGAAGCAGCTCATGGAGGCCGCGCGGGAGGTGCAGAGGCTGGGCGCGAGCGTGGTCAGGGGCGGCGCGTTCAAGCCGCGTACGTCACCCTTCAGCTTCCAGGGGCTGGGTCACGATGCGCTGGAGATGCTGGCCAGGGTCAAGTCGGAGCTTGGCATCCCCGTGATAACCGAGGTAGTCGACGTCAACAGCATCGATGCCGTGGCGAAACACGCCGACATCATCCAGGTGGGCGCGCGCAACATGCAGAACTTCGCCCTGCTGAAGGCTCTGAGCGGGATCAAGCACCCCATTCTCCTGAAGAGGGGCCTGTCGGCCACCGTGACCGAGTGGCTGACCGCCGCCGACTACCTGCTGTCACAGGGGAACCGGCGGGTCATACTCTGCGAGCGCGGGATCAGGACGTTCGAGGACACGGTACGGTTCTCGCTTGACATAAGCTCGATAGCCGTCATCAAGCGGGTGAGCCACCTGCCGGTCATCGTTGACCCCAGCCACGCGGCGGGGCACTCGGCCTATGTCCCCAGCATCGCCAAAGCAGCGATAGCGGCCGGGGCGGACGGACTGCTGGTGGAGGTCCACCCCAACCCCGAGGAAGCCCTGGTTGACGGCCTGCAGTCGCTGAGCTTCCCCGGCTTCGAGCGGCTGATGAAGGAGCTGCGGCCTATCGCGGAGGCCGTCGGCAGAAGCATATAGGGCCGGATGCGGCCCGCACGCCCGGGACCGGGCGTACACGAGGAGCGCTCTGATGGCGATCTCACGAAAGCTGCGGCAGCAGATGGCGGATGGCGGGTGGATCAGGAAGATGTTCGAGGAGGGCATTGCCCTCAAGAAGAAGCACGGCGAGCGCAACGTCTTCGACCTCTCCCTGGGCAACCCGATAGTGGAGCCTCCGGAGGCATTCCGGCGGGAGCTTCGCCGGTGGGTCGATAGTACGGCCCCGGGGATGCACCGGTACATGCCCAACGCGGGCTACGCCGAGACGCGTGAGGCGGTCGCCGCGCATCTCTCAGGGGCGACCGGGCTCCCTTTCACCCAGAACGAGATAGTGATGACCTGCGGCGCGGCCGGCGGCATCAACGTCGTTCTGAAGACGGTGATCGAGGCCGGCGACGAGGTCGTAATCTTCTCTCCCTACTTCGTCGAGTACATCTACTACATCGACAACCACGGCGGCGTTCCCCGGATAGTCCCCACGGACAGCCGGTTCATGCCTGACCTGAAGCTTCTGGAGGAGGGCATCACTCCCAGGACGTGCGCCGTGCTGGTGAACTCCCCCAACAACCCTACGGGGGCCGTCTACGGCCGTGATGTCTTCGAGGGCCTGGGGGAGGTGCTGGCGAGGAAGCAGTCGGAGTATGGCCGCGCGATCCACCTGATAAGCGACGACATCTACCGCAGGCTGGTGTACGACGGCGGGGAATGCCCCCAGGTCTACGAGTACCACCCCGCGACGATCGTCGTGACGTCCCACTCCAAGGACCTTGCGGTGCCCGGCGAGCGGATCGGGTACATCGCGGTGAGTCCCAGGTACGAGGCGCGCGAGGAGCTGGTACAGGGGCTGGTATTCTGCAACCGCGTGCTCGGGTTCGTGAACGCGCCCGCCCTGATGCAGAACGTCGTGCGCGCGCTGCAGGACGTGTCAGTCGATGCCCGCGAGTACGAGAGGAAGCGCGACATGATGTACAGCGGGCTCGTCGAGATGGGCTACTCGGTGGTGAAGCCGCGAGGGGCCTTCTACATCTTCCCCCGGTCTCCGATAGACGATGACGTGGCCTTCGTCAAGGAGCTCCAGAAGCACAACGTCCTCGTGGTGCCGGGCAGGGGGTTCGGCGCGCCCGGACACTTCCGGATCTCCTACTGCGTGGATGACTGGGTCATCGAGGGGTCCCTGCCGGGGTTCAGGTCCGCGGCCAGGCGGTTCGGCCTGTCCTAGTCCGGGGCGGGCGGACGGGGGCGCGCGGACTTGGCGAGTATCTCCTCTGACTTCTCCAGGTCGTCGGTCTTCAGCACGACCATGGCCATGTCGCCGGCGGACTGCTCGATGTAGGCGTAGAGGTACTTCAGGTTGACCCCGGCGGCGGAGAGCGGCTTCACTACGCTGTTCAGGAGGCCGCCGGGCACGTCCGGTATCTCCGCGCTGAGTATCCAGTCCAGCCGGGCCGTGAAACCGGCCTCCCTCAGCGATTCGAGGCCGAACTCGGGATTGGCCAGAATCATGCGAACGATGCCGAACTCCGCGGTGTCGCTGACCGACAGCGCGCGAATGCTGATGCCCTTCTGCTCCAGCGCCTCGAGGATAGACTCCAGCCGGCCGGGCTGGTTCTCGGCAAAAACGGAAACCTGCTTTATCCTCACGGCGAAGACCCTCCTCTCGCCAGTTCTCCGGGGCGAGCTACTTCGGCAGCTCGCTCCTGTCCACGACGCGCTTGGCCTTGCCCTCGCTGCGCGCGATCGTTCTCGGCTCAACCAGCTTGACGCGGGCTGATATGCCGAGCACGCTGTCCATCTCGGCGCGCAGGCGCTGTTCGAGCTTCTCCATCTTCTGCATCTCGTCGGAGAAGACGTCCTCCGAGACCTCGACCCATATCTCAAGATCGTCGGACTTGAACTGGTGCTGGCGGTCCACGACTATCAGGTAGTGCGGCTCCAGGCCTTCCACTTCCAGCAGGACGCTCTCGATCTGGGAGGGGAACACGTTCACTCCACGGACGATCAGCATGTCGTCGCTGCGGCCGGTGACCCTGGACATCCTCACCATGGTCCGCCCGCATTCACAGGGCGACGGGTCGAGACTCACGATGTCCCGCGTGCGGAACCGGATCACGGGCTGGGCCTCCTTGGTGAGGGTTGTTATCACGAGCTCGCCCGCCTGGCCGTAGGGCACCGGCTCTCCCGACTCCGGATCGATCACTTCGACCAGGAAGTGGTCCTCCCACACGTGCAGTCCGCACTTGCAGGGGCACTCGACCGACACGCCGGGCCCTATGACCTCGGTCAGGCCGTAGATGTTGATCGCCGAGACGCCCATCCTCTGCTCGATGTCGCTTCTCATCTGGTCCGACCACGGCTCGGCGCCCATGAAGCCCAGTCGGAGCTTGGTCTCCCTCAGGTCCACGCCCATGTCGAGGGCCGCTTCGCTGAGAATCAGGGCGTAGGACGGCGTGCAGGTGATGACCGTGGTGCCGAGGTCCTGCAGGAGGAGAATCTGTCGCTTCGTGTTCCCGCCGCTGGTGGGCACGACGGTGGCCCCCAGCCGCTCCGCACCGTAGTGGAACCCCAGGCCGCCGGTGAAGAGCCCGTAGCCGTACGCGTTCTGGATCACGTCGCCGCTCCGTGCGCCGCCTGTGACCAGCGTGCGGGCAATGATCTCAGCCCAGGTATCTATGTCGCCCTGGGTATATGGCGCGATAATCGGCTTGCCCGTGGTGCCGCTGGAGGAGTGGATGCGCACCACCTTGTCCTGGGGGACGGCCATCAGCCCGAAGGGGTAGTTGTCCCTGAAGTCCAGCTTGCTCGTGAACGGCAGCTTCGCCAGGTCCGCCAGCGACTGGATCTTGTCAGGGGTCATCCCCCTCTCCCCGAAAGCCTGGCGGTAGAAGGGTACCTTCTCGTAGACCTCCCCGACCTTGGCCTGCAGGCGCTGCAGTTGAAGCTTCTCGAGGTCCTCTCGCGGCATCTTCTCGTGTTCAGGATCGCGGATCATCGCTCGGCCCCCCTTGCCGACATCATTGACGTGGCTTCGTTCGCTCCTCTGGTGAAGGCGTCGATGCTGGATTCGACGAACTTGGGCGGGAGTCTGCGTCTCATCGTGTCGGTCCAGGCGCGTGGTTCCAGCTCCAGAAACGCGGAGAGGAAGCCAAGCAGCGCCATGTTGATCGCCCTCG
>CAZNMB010000218.1:0-4154 GCA_964574095.1 uncultured Dehalococcoidia bacterium | reverse complement strand
CTGATCGCCTGCGAAAGCTCCGCGATCGTCGCCCCGGCTGCGAGCTGTCTCATCGCGGCCACTGCCTCCGGCGGCACCTCGGCGGCCTCCTCAGCGCCTGCCTTGACCAGGAGCAGCTTCCGCAGGTGGTCCACAAGCTCCCGGTTGAACTGCCTGAGGTCGATGCCGTCGGCGGAGACGCTGTTGATGGTGGCGAGACCCGCGGAGATGTCCTTGCTCAGGAGGTTCTCCGCCAGTTTTGAAATGCGCGCGTCGCCGCTTAGTCCCAGCTTCTCGTTCACCTGTTCGAGGCCGAATACTGAACCGTACTGGAGTATGATCTGCTCGAGCAGGTTCTCAGCATCGCGGAGGCTCCCCGTCGCGGCCTTCGCTATCACCTCGAGCGCTGCCAAGTCGGCCTCCACGCCTTCCCGGCTGCAGATGTGCTGCAGCTTGCCCGCGATGTCGGCTCTGGTGAGACGGCGGAAGTCGAACCGCTGGCAGCGGGAAAGGATGGTCAGAGGCACCTTGTGTATCTCCGTGGTCGCCAGCACGAAGATGGCGTGCGGTGGCGGCTCCTCGAGGGTCTTGAGCAGCGCATTGAACGCGGGCTCGGTAAGCATGTGTACTTCGTCGATGATGTACACCTTGTACTTCGCCGAGATGGGAGCGAAGTTGATCTTCTCCCGGAGATCGCGGATCTCGTCGATGCCCCGGTTGGAGGCTCCGTCGATCTCCATGAGGTCCAGGGCGCGGCCTTCGCTGATGGCCTGGCACATGATGCAGGCGTTGCAGGGCCTCTCCTGTCCTTCGGTGAGGCAGTTTATCGCCTTGGCCAGTATTCTGCCGGTGCTGGTCTTGCCTGTGCCTCGGGGGCCGCAGAAGAGGTATGCATGAGCGACCCGTCCCGAACTCAAGGCGTTTACCAGGGTCTGCACGATCGGGCCCTGGCCGACCACCTCGGCGAGGGTCTGAGGTCGCCACTTGCGATAGAAGACTTGTGAGGCCATGTCCACCCGGCGCGGCCGCTCGCGATTCGAGGAAGCTGGCGGCCCTCGCAGCCATTATATCGGAAGGGTTCCACTTGTTCAAACGCGCGGGATGGGGGCATCCTGCCGGCAGCTACCGTCCGTCGACCAGGGCCAGCGCCGTTCCCTCCAGGGCCCTCATCTTCCGCTTGTCCTCGGGTTTCTCATGGTCGAATCCCAGCAGGTGCAGCACCCCGTGGCAAACCAGCAGCGCCATCTCGCGCTCCAGGGTGTGCTCCTGCTCTCCAGCCTGTCTCTCCGCCTGCGGCAGCGAGATGATGACCTCTCCGAGGTCACGCACGCTGTCGGGGGGCAGTATAAACTGTTCGTCGGAGGCACCAGCCGGATCGGAGAAAGCGAATGCCAGCACGTCGGTTGTGGCGTCAACGCCGCGATGCTGACGGTTGAGCTCCCGGACGGTCTCATCGCCGGCGATGACGAGGCTGACCTGGACCGGCTCGGCGACGGCGGCCGCGATCAGCGCGCTCTCGACTGCTCGCTTGAGCGAGTGAGTGTCCGCGCGCCGGGCGAATCCGCGCTGGACCTGGGTGCTGAGCTGGAGTTGGAGCATGTCGCCTGATCCAACGAGATCATAGCACAAGGGAGTTGGGATACAAAAGCTGTAGAGAACGCCGAGTGCGGTTGGTGTTCGAGGCGATGCGCTATGGGAACAAGGCGGTGGCGGTCTCAGCGAACCTCAACACCAGCCAGGGGTAGATCCCGAGCGCGAGTACGCCCGCCGCCGCGATCGCGAGAGAGAACCGTAGCGCGACGGAGGATGGGACGGGCTGATCGGACACGGGATCGCCGGTATACATCAGTCTCACGACCCGGAGGTAGTAGTAGGCCGAGATGACGGAGTTGATCGCGGCCAGTATGACCAGCCACAGGAGATCGTGCTGGGTGGCCTGTATGGCCGCATTGAAGATGTAGAACTTGGCCATGAAGCCTACCGCCGGGGGAATTCCAATCAGTGAAATGAGGCACAACGTGAGGACGAAGGCGATCACCGGTGACCTGCGGGCCATGCCCGAGAAGTCCACGATCTCGTCGGTGCCGGTCTTGTTGGATATCGCGATGATCGCGATGAACGCGCCGAGATTGGCCAGAGCATACCCAGCCAGGAAGAAGAGCACGCCGCTCGGGCCGAGCATGCCGCCGGCGCTGACCGCCGCCAGGCCAACCATGATATAGCCCGCATGTGCGATGCTGGAGTACCCCAGCATGCGCTTGATGTTGGTCTGGGCGAGGGCCACGAGATTGCCGAGAGTCATGGATATCGCCGCGAGAACGGCGAAGATCATTGCCCAGTCGCCGATGATCTCGGTAACGCCGAAAGCCGTGTAGAACACCCTCAGAATGAGCGCGAAGCCGGCGGCCTTGCTCGCCACCGAGAGGAAAGCGGTGATGGGCGTCGGCGCGCCCTCGTAGACGTCGGGGACCCACATCTGGAAGGGCACGGACGCGATCTTGAAGCCGAAGCCGGCCACGAGCAGCACGATGCCGAACAGGAGCGCGGGGGTGTCCCACAGTTGGCCGCTGGAGACCCTCTCCGCGATCTGGTCCAGGTGAGTCGTGCCCGTCAGCCCGAACACAAAGGCCATGCCCAGCAGCAGCACCGCCGAGCTTATCGCACCCAGAATGACGTACTTGATGCCGGCCTCGCTCGACTTCTTGTCCCTGAGGAACGCGACCAGCGCGTACAGGGAGATGCTCGCGAGCTCCAGAGATACGTAGATCGATATCAGCTCGCCGGTCGAGGCCATCAGCATCAGGCCTCCCGCCGCGAAGAGGATCAGGGCGTAGTACTCGCCCTGGAACCGCGCGAACTTGTTGACGTAGTCGGCCGACGAGACCACCACCAGGATCGTGATGCCCAGGATGAGGAACTTGAAGAACAGGGCGAAGTTGTCCGCCACCAGCATCCCGCCGAAGGATGACTCCTGCCTGCCCCACAGCGCGATCGTGAAGGCGATCGAGATCAGCAGACCGAGGACACTGATCACCGCCAGGGCCTTTTTCTGTTCAATGAAGAGGTCGAGCAGAATCACCGCCAGGGCCGTTCCGCAAAGGCCCAACTCAGGTGATAGCAGCCAGAAGTTCAAGTCCAATTGCTCCCCCTGAAACCTACGCTATGTTCGCGATCCGGAACAGCTTCCGGGTGTCCTCGTGAAGTTCGTCCCAGACGCCGGGAATGCCGTCGAGAGGGACCCATCGAGCCTCGCCGACATCGCTCTCCGGTCTGACCTCCCCTCCGGTCTTCTCGGCAAGGTAGTCGATGTAGATGACATGCAGCTCGGTCCGGCCATCCGCCTCCACGATGCGGTCGAAGGGAACCAGCGGCGTGGTCAGGTTGATGTCCAGGCCGGTTTCCTCCTTCACCTCGCGCCTGATCCCGTCTTCGATCGTCTCTCCCACCTCCAGCTTCCCGCCGGGGCAGATCCATTTCCCCTGCCAGAAGCCGCCTCTCTCCGGGCGGTGCTTGACCAGCAGCACCCGCTTACTCTCGTCCGTTATCACTGCGCCCACCGCCACCATTATGCCTTTCGCGCCCATCGCATCGCCACGCTAGCTCCCGCCGCCGAACACCGGGCCGATCATGTCGAGGAGCAGCTTGGGATAGATGCCGAACAGCAGTATCAGCCCGACGAATGCGAATATGTAGGCTTTCTCCATCGTGTTGGCGTCACCCGCGCTGTCGTACTGCTCTTTGGGTTGTCTGTAGAATACCCTCTCCAGCATCCACAGTATGTAGGCCGCGCCCACCACGATGCCGAGTATTGCCAGCACCACGTACGTATGGATGCCGGCGACCGCGCTGCTGCCCCAACTGCCGACGAAGACGGTGAACTCGGCCGCGAACCCGATGGTCGTCGGCAGCCCCAGTGCCGCCAGGCCCGCGATGCTGAACACCACAGTGATGACGGGCATCTGTCTTGCCAGGCCGCCGAGGAGCGGTATCTGGCGCTGGTGGGTCTTGTCGTACACCAGTCCGACCATGGCGAACAGAAGTCCCGTGATCAGGCCGTGGCTGAACATCTGCAGCGTGGCCCCGGTCAGGCTCAACTGGTTGAGCGCGAAGACGCCCAGCAGCACGAAGCCCATGTGGCTGACCGAGCTGTACGCGATCAGCTTCTTCAAGTCCGT
>CAZNMB010000217.1:0-4193 GCA_964574095.1 uncultured Dehalococcoidia bacterium | reverse complement strand
AGCTACCTGATGAGTCGGCCCAGCGAGCACCATCACCACCTCATCTGCTCCGAGTGCGGCACGGTCAGCGATTTCACCGACTGCGACCTCAGCGATCTCCAGAGCAGGCTGTCACAGAAGACCGGCTTCGAGATCGAGGGCCATCTTCTTGAGTTCTCGGGCCGCTGCCGAAGCTGCCGGAGCCGCCGCACAACAGCGAAGGAGCCTTCCGATGGCAACGCGCATCACCATTGACCGTGCCCTGCTGGTCGTGCTCGCGTCGCTGGGCGCGGCACTCACCGCGTCGTGCGCCACCCCGGCGGAGACGGGTTCCAGGCTGGGCGCTGCCGTCACCATCCTGCCCCAGGCCGGGTTCGTGAAGGCGGTGGGCGGCGACGTGGTGGACGTCACGGTGATGGTGCCGCCGGGCGCGGACCCGCACACCTACGAGCTGTCTCCGAGCCAGATGACGAAGCTGGCAAACGCCAAGCTCTACTTCAAGGTGGGCTCCGGGGTGGAGTTCGAGATCGCCTGGCTCGACAAGATACTGGCGCAGAACCGGGACCTGCAGGTCGTTGACTGCTCCGCGGGCATTCACCTCCGCGAGCAGTCGGACGAAGGAGAGGCGCCCGGAACGCCCGATCCGCACGTGTGGATGTCGCCGGCCAACGCGATGCTCATGGTGGGCGACATCTGCGACGGTCTGGTCCAGGCCGACCCCGACAACCAGTCCTTCTACGAGGCAAACCGGGACGCCTACCTTCAACAGCTCGAGGACCTCGACCGCGACATCGCAACCGCCGTGTCCGGCATGACAAACCGCGTTATCATGGTTTACCACGACGCCCTGGGCTACTTCGCCGATGAGTACGGCCTCACGGTGCTCACAATCGAGGCGGAAGGCAAAGAGCCGACGGCGGCCGGCATGGCCCGACTGATCGACCAGGCCCGGGAGTATGGCATCAAGGTCATCTTCGCCTCGCCCGAGTTCAGCCAGGCGGCACCGAAGGTCATCGCCGGCGAGATCGGGGGCACGGTTGTGCTGGTCGATCCCCTGGCCGAGGACTACATCGCGAACATGCGCGCATTTCTGCATGAGCTGGAGGCGGCGACGCAGTGACAGGCGACAGGGTGATCGTCGAGCTGGTGAACGTATGGGCGCAGTACAACGGCACCCCTGCGCTTGAGGACATCAATCTCTCCATCGAGGAGCATGACTTCCTCGGCATCATCGGCCCGAACGGCGGCGGGAAGACCACGCTGCTCAAGGTGATCCTCGGCCTCATCAAGCCCACACAGGGCAGGGTGTCGGTGCTGGGGAGAGACCCTCACCTGAGCCGCGGCCTCATCGGCTACGTTCCACAGCACAATCTGTTCGACCGCGACTTTCCCATCAGCGTTTGGGACGTGACGCTGATGGGACGCCACGGCAACGCCGGCCTGCTTCGGCGGTACCGCAGAGAGGACAGGGCGGCCGCCCGCAGCGCGCTGGGTACAGTCGGCATGCTCGACCACGCGGACAGGCAGATGGGGAAGCTGTCCGGCGGGGAGCAGCAGCGGGTGCTGATCGCGCGGGCGCTGGCGTCGGAGCCCCGGCTTCTGCTTCTCGACGAACCCACCGCGAGCGTCGATGCCACGATTCAGACCGAGTTCTATGATCTCCTCGATGAGCTGAAGCAGCGCATGGCGGTGGTGCTCGTATCGCACGACATCAGCGCGATTTCCGTTCACGTGGACAAGATCGCCTGTCTCAACCGGCAGCTCTTCCACCACGGCTCACCGGAGATCGAGGCTGAAGTCCTCGAAGCCACCTACAAGTGCCCCGTTCAGATGATAGCCCACGGCACCATTCCCCATCGGGTGCTCAAGGAGCACTGAGGCCATGCTGGAGTTCTGGCAGTACGAGTTCATGAGAAACGCGCTCTATGCCGGGGTACTGGCCTCGGTGGCCTGCGGCATCGTCGGGGTCTACGTGGTAGTCAACAGGATCGTGTTCATCAGCGGCGGGATCGCGCACGCGTCGTTCGGAGGCATCGGCCTGGGCTTTCTCGCCGGCTTCAGTCCGATCCTGGGGGCACTGATGTTCTCCCTGGGCTCGGCGCTGGGAATCGGCGTCATCACCAGGAGGACCAACCTGCCGGAAGACACTGCCATCGGCGTCATCTGGGCGGCGGGCATGGCCCTGGGCGTGATCTTCGTCGGACTGGCGCCCGGCTACGCTCCCGACCTGTTCAGCTACCTCTTCGGCAACATCCTGACCGTGCCTTTCTCCGACATCATCCTGATGATAGCCCTGGACGCGGTCATAGCGGCCCTGGTCGTGGCCTTCTACAAGGAGTTCCTCGCTCTCTCATTCGACAGCGAATTCGCGACCGTCTCGGGGGTCCCTGTCGAGAGGCTGTACCTGCTGCTGCTGTGCCTGATCGCGCTGACGGTGGTGCTGCTCATACGCGTGGTCGGCATCATACTGGTGATCGCACTGCTTACCATCCCCGCGACGATGGCGAGACAGTTCACCCACGACATCCGCTGGATGATGCTTCTCTCCGCCGTCTTCGGCGTGGTCGTCTGCTTCGCCGGGCTGTGGCTGTCCTACCAGTTCGACCTGGCTTCAGGGGCGACGATCATACTCTTCAGCGGAGCGATGCTGGTCCTGACCCTGGCGTTCTCCAGATGGCGGGGACGGGCACGACGCGCCGGGAAGACAGCGGCCTCGGGCGCGGGCTGAGCCATCAATCACGGAGAATAACGTGGCACGGGCATCCTGCCCGTGCGTGGCTGAGCCGTCAGTCACGGAGAGAGGACTCTACTCGGCGTCGGCCTGGACCGAGGCCTCCTGCCCGCCGGTGCCGTCGTCGGTCCCCCTCTTGACCCAGTGGGCCCTCTTGATAACGAGCCAGGCAGCGGCGAGCACAAAGACGATGGCCGCGATGAGCTGCCCTTCCTCCACCGGCCCTGCGAATGGCGTGACATCCGCTCGCCAGAACCGAACGGTGAAGGTCAGGGCCGAGTACAGAAGCAGGTAGATGGCCAGCAGGGAGCCGCTCGGCTTCACGCGACCCCGGAAAACCCAGAAGAGCAGGGCGAAGATCAGCAGGTCACCGAGCAGCTCATACACCTCGGTCGGGTGTATCGCGGTGCCCAGCGGGGCGCAGGAGACGGCGTCGCTGTTCGGATTCGTCCACGTGAAAGCCCACGGCAGCGAAGTCGGCTTCCCGCAGCAGCAGCCGTTGATTGTACAGCCGACCCTGCCGATGGCCTGCGCCAGGACGGCTCCGGGAGCGACCAGGTCAGCGAGGGGGCCGAAACGGACGTGACGCAGCCTGCAGTATATCCACGCCCCCACGATCCCGCCGAGAATCGTGCCGAAGATCGCGAGCCCGGCGAATCCAAATATCTCTGTCGGGTGGTCCCAGTAGTAGCCAAACTTGTCGACAACGTGGACCAGGCGCGCGCCCACCAGGCCCAGCGGAATCATCCAGAGGGCCGCCGCCATGACCTGCTCGGTGGTAACCCCACCCTTCCTCGTGGTGAAGTACCACGCCCACACAACGAGAGTGGCGACCGCGAGGGCCACCATCAGCCCGTACCAGTGTACGGTGAAGGGCCCCAGGTGGAACGCTACGGGGTCAATCGAGATCTCGATACCGGCTCCTCCGGACTCGGGCCCCGGGCGGTCTCACGGAGAAAGCCCCGGCGGCCTCGCGCTGAGATATCACTGCACTCCATTATACGCGCCGATCGCGGCAGCGCACAACACGGTGATTTGGCCTCCATACCCGTTGCAACCGGGGGGCCGGCCGTGGTATACCTAAGAGGACATCGGAGCAGGACAGGGAATGATGGAGAAAGAAAAGAGCCTTCCCCAGGCGCTTCGCGAGCAGGGATATCGCCTCACCCCGCAGCGCCTGATGGTACTGAAAGCGATCGAGGACAGCCGCGACCACGTCAGCGCGGAGGAGATCCACGCGAGGGCCTGCCTTCAGTACCCCTATCTCAACATATCCACGGTCTACCGGACCCTTGAGCTGCTGAAAGAGAAGGGTCTCGTGGCCGAGACCGACCTCGGGGGAGGGCGATTCCTCTACCATCCCGTCGGCAAGGCGCAGCACCACCACCTGGTGTGCCGCAAGTGCGGCCGCGTTCGTGACATCGATATCGATGCCCTGGACGATTTGCGAAAGGAGCTCAAGACCCGCTACGGCTTCAACGCT
>CAZNMB010000216.1:0-4201 GCA_964574095.1 uncultured Dehalococcoidia bacterium | reverse complement strand
TCCCCACAGGAACCGCCTCATGATATCACACTCCTCATCAATTCTCTAACCGTCCGCGCTGCCCGGTCCAGAACCTGGATATCAAGTTGCGGGCAGCTTCCCAGGTGCGCGTGTCTTCCGCGTTGAGCCAGTGGATTCGCTCGTCCTCGAGACGGAACCAGTTGCACTGGTGGCGGGCGAAGCGGTGCGTGTCGAACTTGATCTGCTGAGTCGCGGTCGGCAGGTCGGTCTCGCCCCGGAGGAACGTACCCATCTGCCGGTACCCGAGACCCGACATTGACGGGAGATCAAACCCGTAGCCTCTCGCCACGAGGCTCTCGACCTCGGCAAGCAGTCCACTCTCCATCATTCCGTCCACCCGCGCATCGATGCGCTTGTAGAGCTCCGTCCGGTCGCTGGTCAGGCCGATGACCAGGTAGCTGAATGAAGCCTCCTTGCCCGGCTGCCCGGAGAGGAACGTTCGCTGACGCGAGACCTCCAGCGCCCGGATCACCCGGCGCGTGTTCCTGGCGTCGATCCTCTGCGCCGCCGCCGGGTCGGCCTGCCGGAGCTCTTCGTACAGGACGTCGGCCCCCTCGGAACTCGCTCTGGCTTCCAGCTCCCGCCTGAGTGTGGGGTCGGGGGGTACTGCGGGGATGCGCCAGCCCTCAAGGAGTGCCCACACGTAGAGCCCGCTGCCTCCGACCAGGAGCGGCAGCTTCCCCTTGCCCTGAATTTGCCCTATTGCCTCTCCCGCCTTCTCCTGGTACAGGGCCAGGTTGAAATCTTCATCGGGGTCGACCACGTCGATCAGATGGTGCGGGACCTGCGCCCGCTCCTCCCGCGTCGCCTTGGCGGTACCGATGTCCATGTAACGGTACACCTGGCGGCTATCGGCATTCACGATGTCGAGGTCGAAGGCGCGGCTGAGGTCGAGAGCCAGCGCGCTCTTGCCGACGGCGGTCGGCCCTACTATCGCCACGAGGGAGTTCATCCCGCTGTCTTCAGCTTCGAGGTCTGCTCCACTATGCCGACGAACTCGGCGGCTTTGAGGCTGGCCCCCCCGACGAGAGCGCCATCGACATCGGTCTGGCCGATGAACTCGTCCACGTTGGTCGCGGTCACGCTGCCCCCGTATTGTATGCGTATGTCCGCGGCCACCTGGGCTCCGTAGAGCTGCGCGATCACGCTGCGAATGAGCCTGCTTATGGCGTTGGCCTGGTCCCCTTTCGCGGCCTTGCCTGTGCCGATGGCCCAGATGGGCTCATAGGCTATGACAGTACCTTCTATCGCTTCGATGCCGCTGAAGGCAGCTTTCACCTGCCGGGTGATGACCTCGATGGTCTCGCCCGCTTCGTTCTGGTCGAGGGTCTCGCCGACGCAAACGATCGGGGTGAGCCCCAGCTCCAGAGCGGCCCGGATCTTCTTGTTCACGGTCTGGTCCGTCTCACCGAAGTACGCCCGTCTCTCGGAGTGCCCGATGATCACGAAATCGCAGAGCTCGGACAGCATCACGGGCGATATCTCTCCGGTGTAGGCCCCGCCTCGCGCATAGTGCATATTCTGGGCGCCGAGCCTGATCGACGTGTTCTTGAGGAGGTCCTTCACGATGGTAAGGGAAACGAACGGAGGGCATATGACCTTCTCGACGCCCTGTATGCCGGTCAGCTTCTTCTTCATGGCCTTGACCAGCTCTACGGCTTCGCCCGGGGTTGTGTTCATCTTCCAGTTTGCGGCGATTATCGGAACGCGCATCGTCTTTCCTCCTACGCACCGAACTTGGTGAGCTTGAGAGCGTTGGCCATTGCCAGAGGCATGATCTGCGCCGCCGGCAGCCGTCCCAGTCCGCCGGACGCGCAGGCCGGCTCCGAGAACTCGCGGACGCTGTCGGGCCGGCACCATTCCGAGAATAGAATCGTGGGCACGGGGTGCCAACTGTGTGATTTCAAGAGCGCGGGCGTCGAGTGGTCGCCGGAGACCACGAGCACGTCAGGCTTGAGGTCGAGCACCTTCGGTAGCAGCGCATCGACCTCCTCCAGGACGTGGACCTTGGCATCGAAGTCGCCGTCTTCGCCTGAGGAATCGGTCTTCTTCACGTGGACGAAGAAGAAGTTGTGCTGATCGTAGTGCTGCGCCAGCGTGTCGAACTCATCCGCGACCGTGGGGCCCGTGTCAAGTATCTCCATGCCGACGAGCCTGGCCAGTCCTCTGTACATAGGGTAGGAAGCTATGGCGGCGGCATCCAGCTTGTATATGTCTTTCATTGTGGGCAGGTCCGGGTGCTGCGAGAAGCCGCGCAGTAGCACCATGTTGGCCGGGTGATGGCCGGCGAGGATCATCTTCGCCTTTGCGATGAAGTCATTGGCCAGCCCGGCCACTTTCTCGGCCTGAGGGGAGTGGGCCGCTACGGGCTGCGGGGGCAGGCCCACCCTCTGGGGGTCGGAGTCGGTGACGTCGCCGGAAAGCCCCTCGCCGCGGAACACCACCGCGAATCGATGCTCCCTGACGGGGATGACGAATAGCCCCGCTCCGTCGAGAGTGATCCCGCTCAAGGCACGGCACAACTCGGCATTCTTATCGGTGGAGATGCGGCCCGCCCTGCGATCGGTGACGATACCGCTGGAATCCAGCGTGCAGAAGTTCCCTCTGGCAGCGACGTCCCCCGTCTTGACGTCGAAGTCGATCCCCAGGACCTCAAGGATGCCTCGGCCGACCATGAACTTGACGGGGTCGTAGCCGAAGAGGCCGAGATGCCCCGGAGCGCTCCCCGGAGTGATGCCCGGCGACACCGGGTCGGTCAGGCCGCAGACGCCCCTGCTTGCCACCCGGTCGAGATTGGGGGTCCGCGCGGTTTCCAGCTCTGTCTTGCCAGTATCGGGCCTCGGCAGACCTCCGAGGCCGTCGAGGACGAGCAACACGATCTTCGACGGCGTCTCGGTAGCCAGGTCTCTGAGCAACTCCAGACTGAGCATGGCCTGTACCACCTATCCGTTGCTGTCCTGCAGCGCCGCCACGCCGGGCAGGGTCTTGCCTTCCAGGAACTCCAGCGCGGCGCCTCCGCCGGTCGAAACGTGGCTCATCCTGTCGGCGAGGCCCAGGTCCTCCACCGCCTCGGCGGTCGAGCCGCCGCCGATGATGGTCGTGGCGTCGAGCCGGGCCAACTGCCTGGCCACCGCCTCGGTCCCCCGGCGGAACTCGGGGTACTCGAAGACGCCCATCGGCCCGTTCCATACCACGGTCCTGCACTTGGCGATTTCGGCGGCGAACGCGTCGATCGTCTGCGGGCCTATGTCCATGACGTACGAGCCGTCAGGTATCCCCGAGACAGGCACGACCTGGTGGGGCACGCCGCCGGCGAAGCTCTCCGAAACCACAACGTCGAGCGGAAGCAGCAGCCTCGTGTTGGCCCTGCCGGCCTTGTCGGCGAGCTCCCGGACAAGGTCGAGCTTGTCATCCTCAACCTTCGACTGGCCGACCGCCAGACCTCGCGCTTTCAGGAACGTGCAGCACATGCCCCCGCCGATGAGCAGGAAGTCCACCTTGCCCAGGATGTTCTCCAGAAGCTCGAGCTTGTCGCTGACTTTGGCCCCGCCGACAATCGAGGCGAAGGGATGGGCCGGGTCGGTCAGGGCCCCGCCCAGGTAGTCGATCTCCTTCTCCATGAGGAACCCGGCGACCGCGGGCAGGTATCGGGCGACACCCTCCGTGGAGGCATGGGCCCGGTGTGCGGTGCCGAAGGCGTCGTTGACATAAACGTCCGCCAGGCGGGACAGTGCCTTCGCGAAATCCGGGTCGTTCTTCTCCTCCTCGGGATGGAACCGCAGGTTCTCCAGCAGCAGGACCTCGCCGCCCTTGAGGGAGGAGACGGCCCTCTCCACGTCAGCGCCGATGCAGTCTCGGGTCGTCGCCACGGGCTGGCCGAGAAGCTCCGAAAGCCGCTTCGCTATCGGGGCGAGACGCATCTCTTCGACCACCTTGCCTTTGGGGCGGCCGAAATGAGAGCAGAGGACCACCCGGCACTTCTGCTCAAGCAGGTACCTGATGGTGGGAAGCGCGGCCCGGATGCGGCGGTCGTCGCTGATCTCCCCGGTCCCGACGTCCAGAGGGACATTGAAATCAACCCTCACGAGCACTCTCTTGCCGCGGACGTCGATGTCACGGACTGTCTTCTTCTTCATCGGGCACTTCACCTCGAGAGAGAGTCCAGCTCTTCCTTGATCGC
>CAZNMB010000215.1:0-4235 GCA_964574095.1 uncultured Dehalococcoidia bacterium | reverse complement strand
CCTGGCGGTGCCCATAGCCAGAGAGTTCCCTGAAGCTCACGTCACCGGCGTAGACATATGGCCGAAATCGTGGGGTGCGTGGGGGCTGAGCAGAGAGCGTGCCGAACAGAATGCAGTGCTGGCGAAGGTGAGCGATCGCTGCACATTCCGCTATGGGAACGCGCTGGAGCTGCCTTTCGGGGATGGGGAGCTATCGCTGGTGGTGAGCGCCTTCACTTTCCACGGGGTCAATGTGCCTGACCGGACCACTGTGGTTGCAGAAGCTCTCCGGGTCCTGGCCCCGGGCGGGACTCTGCTGATCTGCGACCTGTTTCCCCGGGGATACGAGGTGAAGGACGTCGCGGGACTCCTGGAGAAAGTTGGACGGCTCGGTGTTGACGATGTGAGACATATACCCCTGAAGGAGGCGGGCGTCGATCTGGGCAGGCTGTCCTTCATTTGGGGAATGTCCTATCTGATCGGCAGGAAGAGATCAGACTTGTAATGACCCCTCCGCCCACCGGTATCCGCGGGCGCATATTCCGAATCCCGCAGGCTGCCGCCGGTTGCGGCAGACGGCTGCGACCATTCCCGCACCGGTGTTTCCGCAGGGTCCGCTACTCGGGCTGAATCCGGTCGAGCTCCTTCGGATCGAGCATGTTGCGCTCGATCAGGGCCTTGCGGATCTCGTCGAGTGGGACATCGTCGAAAAGCCCGCGGTCGAGCAGGTACTCTATGTGCGGCCTGCCGTCCAGGTCCGTGGAGTGAAACCTGGCATCGCTGCGGCCGTCGAACTCGACCGGTATGAACCGGCGCTCCTCACACATCCTCAGATCGAATGCGGGCGTCGCCTTGACCCAGCGGCCTTCGAGATGCAGCTCCGCGTACCCGTGCCAGGGGAATATGTCGGACTTCAGGATTTCGAGCACTCTGGGCGGCACGAGGTGGTTCCTGATCTTCGCGCAGCCCAGCCGGGCAGGTATGCCGGCGGCGCGGGCCAGCGCCACCAGCAGCACCGCCTTCTGCACGCAGTAGCCCTTTCCCCGGGAGAGGGTGCTGCTCGCGCGGAAGTGCTCGGGCATATGCTTGGGCACGTACAGGTTGTACGATATCCCGTCCCTCACGAAGTAGAAGAGCGCGATTGCCTTGTCCACGGGGTCGCTCTTCCCTTCGGTCAGCTCCCCGGCCTTGCCGCGAACGGGCTCGCTGTCGGCGTCGAAGGTGAATGTCGGAGCGAGGTACTTGTCCAAGAGTCCCCCTTTGGAACCGTGCTCCGGGCAGGCGCGGGCAACGCCGCCTACTGGGGCGGGGCGTCCCGGCTTGGTTCGATCTCCGAGACCGGAAGCTCCATGGTGGCGTCGCTCTCGAGCTGGACCCTGACGGTCTCCTTGAGAGGATTGACGCCGATCACTCTCGCCCGGCCGGCCCGGGTGTTGACGTACTTCCCCTGCCCCGGCATCTTCTGCTTCATGGCACGGTACTGCGCGCTCTCGTATGCCAGGCAGCAGAGCAGGCGGCCGCACACGCCGGAGATGTTCGCCGGGTTGAGCGGAAGGTCCTGCTCCCTCGCCATTCGCATCGATATCGGCTCGAACTTGCACAGGTGGCTGGCGCAGCAGAGACTGCGGCCGCAGCGGCCCACCCCGCCCACGAGCTTGGCGGCGTCGCGAGCGCCGACCTGCCGCAGCTCAACGCGCGTCTTCAGAGCGCTCGACAGCTCACGCAGAAGGGTGCGGAAATCAACCCTCTTCTCGGACTTGAAGTGGAGCGTGAGGTGGGAGCCGTCGAGGTTGTACTCGGCGGAAAGGGGCGTCATCGGCAGCCTGTACTGGGCCACGAGCTCCACGCATTTGGCCAGGGCCTGCTCCTCCCGGGACTTCTTGTCCCGCGCCCGCTCGATGTCCTCGGGCCCGGCCTGACGCAGCACCGGCTTGAGCGGCTCGGCGACCTCTTCCGGGGTGGCGTCCCTGGGGGCGATCACGACGGTGCCTATCGCCAGTCCCCTGGCGGTCTCCACGACGACGCTGTCTCCGGCCTGGGCCACGACGCCCGAGGGGTCGAAGTAGTACACCTGCGTCGTGCGCTTGAATCTGATACCTATGATCTGCGCCATATCAACGAGTCAGCGCCTGAGTGCGCCTCCTCCTCTCCTCTTCTGATTCGGGCATGCCCAGCACGAGCACTTCCAGCGCCAGCCGCGGGTTCGCGTTCTGCTCCAGGTGGTCGACGGCGGCGCGGATGGCTTCCATGAAGCGCCTGATCCCGGCCAGGCTGTAGTCCTCCGCGCGCTGCTCCAGCTCCGGCTCCCGGTCCGCGTTGGTGATGAGCTCCGGGCACCCGGCCTTGACCAGCATCAGGTCCCGCCACCACTCCAGCCACAGGCCCAGGGTCTCCCCCACCGCGTCCCGGTCCTTGCCGTACTGTGTGGCCAGCTTGGCCGCGAAATCGAACCGCACGTCGAGACCGGCGCTGGCCAGGTCGATCAGCCCCGCCAGCCTCGACGACCGCGCGTCATATATGCCCGGGTCGAGCGCGGCTGAGATCGCCCAGCCGATGCCCCCCCTGCAGACCATGCTCAGGAGCCTCGCTCTCTCGGGAGCCGCTCCCCTGTTCTCGATCAGCTCCGCCTCTATCGCCCGGGGCGCGACAGGTACGAGCTGGACGCGCTGACAGCGGGAGACAATGGTCGGCAGCAGCCTGGTCTCATTCGTGGCGATGAGGACGATGACCACCCCGGCGGGCGGCTCCTCGAGGGTCTTGAGCAGGCAGTTGGCCGACTCTTCGTTCAGGTGCTCGGCGCCGTCGATGATGAAGACCCGGTGCCGGCCCTCGTAGGGCTGCAGGCTCGCCGACTGCTGCAGCTCGCGGATCTGCGCGATTGCGATTTCCTTCTTCGCGCCCGCTTCGCCGCCGCCGGCCTGCGGCAGACGCCCGATGATCTGGACGTCGGCGTGCCTGCCCGCGGCGATACGGCTACAGGGACCGCACTGTCCGCACGGCCGTTCCTCGCGCTCGCAGTTGAGCGCCTGTGCCAGGGTCACGGCCAGGGACATCTTCCCCACGTGGGCGGGGCCCACGAACAGGTAGGCGTGAGCGAGACGACCGCTGTCGAGGCTGTGTTTCAGCAGCCCGACGGGCCCGGGCTGACCGATTACCTGCCACATCCCACATGGCCCATGCTAATCAGATGAGCGCGTGAAGCGTCTCACCCCGGATTAGTGCCGCCTCTGCCACCTCGTCTTCTTCAGAAGCTTGCGGTGCTTATGCTTCCGCATCTTCTTCTTGCGCTTCTTTACGACTGAACTCATACTCCAACCTCAGCGACCTTGACCGGCATCACTTCTCCAGGGCTACTTCGCGCCGTACTTCTCCCTAAAGACGATATCGGATATTTCCTTTCTCGGGGGCGCCTTGGGCGTCTCATCGGGGTGTCCCAGCGGCGTCATCGAGACAACGGTAATCCCTTCGGGCACGTCGAGGGCCTCGGCCACGGCCTTGTCGTCGAACAGGCCGACGTGCACGGTGCCCAGCCCGAGGGAATGGGCGGCGAGGGTCAGGTTCTGCATCGCGAGCGCCACGTCAAACATGAACCAGTCGCCCCTGGCCGTGGACGGCTCGCCCCGGTAGTAGCCCGACCTGCCCAGCTGGGCGCAGGCCACGATGACGACCGGGGCGCTCTTGATGGCCTCCAGCGCCGGGTTCGGGCCGCCGGAGGGAAGCGGCTTCAGGGCTGCGGCCAGGCGCTGCTTGGTCCCGGGATCGCGCACCACGACGAACCGCGAGCACTGGGTGTTGGTCCAGGACGGGGCCCACCGGGCCGCCTCAAGCACCGCGCTCAGCGCCTCGTCGCTCACGGGATCGGGCCTGTACCTGCGAACGCTTCTTCTGTCCTTTATGGCCTGCATCACGTCCATGCGTCACCCCGGATGCCATACGCACCCCTGCGAGAACCCGCAAATCCCTATTGTGCCCTAACCGCGCAAATGTGTCAAGGCGAAGTCGACTTGGGAAGAATGTGGGAAGAGCGGAACGAGCCTAAGCGCCGCGCCATGCGTGCTGCAACTTCGCCAAGGTACATAGGACGCTTGGCGTAACCCCCGCGATGGCAGCAGGAGTGGCCGACCATATCTGGACACTGGAAGAGATCGCGGTGCTTCGCAGTTGACCGGCAGTCAGGGACTTGTGGCCTTTGTCACAATCTACGAGCCTCGAACAGGACCTTGACTGTCTGGCAATATATGTGATATAATTCCCAT
>CAZNMB010000214.1:0-4238 GCA_964574095.1 uncultured Dehalococcoidia bacterium | reverse complement strand
CGCTGCTTCGCGCCAACCAGGAAGTCCGCAAAGCGGTACGCCTCGGCTCCCAGACTCCCTATGCCGAACCGGCCGGGAAGCGAGGTGGGATGCAACAGAACGCCGCTTGCCCTGGGGAAGATCATGCCGGCCAATCCCTCGTCAAGTTGTTCGCCTTCGCTCGCAGCGTGTCCAAGGGTGGGGTGCACGCTGAGGCAGATGCCTCAACCCCTTCCGGAGCGGATGCTCCGGGCTGCCCCGTCACGGGAGATGCCCGGACACCATACTAGAGCCATTCTCGCGATCCGGCAACAAGCAGAAGCCACCGGGCCCGGTCTCCCTAATGGCGGGGCTCCTACTGCTCATCCTCCTCCATCTCCGGTGCGCGGCGGGCCCGCAGTCGGTCCGCCTGGGTGAGCAGTCTCTTGCGCAGCCTGATGCTCCTGGGTGTCACCTCGGCCAGCTCATCGTCTTTGATGAAGTCCAGTGCCTGCTCCAGGGTCGGCTTGACCGCCGGTGTCAGCTTGGTGAAGGTCTCCGAGGTGGAGGAACGCACATTCGTCTGCTTCTTCTCCTTGCAGACGTTGACAGCCATATCCCGGACGCGGGAGTTCAAGCCCACTATCATGCCCTCATAGACGCGGGTCCCCGGATCGATGAACAACGTGCCTCGCCCCTGAGCGTGGTGCAGGCCGTACGTAACCGCTGTCCCGTCTACAGCCGCCACCAGGGCACCATCGCGGTCAGAGGAGATTTCGCCGTACCACGGCTCGTAGCCGAGCAGCAAGGTGCTCATCACAGCCTCGCCTCTCGTGGCAGTGAGGAAAGCACCGGTGAACCCGATGAGCCCGCGTGTGGGTATGTGGAACTCCATGCGGACATTGCCCCGTCCGTCGTTGCACATGTTGGTGAGACGGGCCTGGCGCTTGCTGAGAAGCTCGGTCAGCACCCCTATGTTCTCCTCCGCAGTGTCGATGGTCAGGGCTTCCGCGGGCTCGAGGAGCCTGCCTTCGACCACCTTGGTGATGGCCTCCGGCTTGGAGACCTGGAACTCATAGCCCTCGCGACGCATGGTCTCGATCAAGATAGCCAGATGCAGCTCACCTCTGCCTGCGACCAGGAACACATCGGGACTGTCCGTATCGTGTACCTGCAGGGCGATATTGGTCTCCAGCTCCCGGCGAAGCCGCTCTCTCAACTGCCGTGACGTGTGAAACCGACCCTCCAGCCCGGCCAGCGGGGAGGTATTGACCCCCAGCGTCATCTTCACGGTGGGCTCGCTGATCTCTATGCCCGGAAGGGCCTCCGGGTGCTCCCAGTCGGCGACGGTGTCGCCGATGCTGGCCTTTCTCAGGCCGGTGATCGCCACGATGTCGCCCGCCCCGGCCTCTTCCACCGCCAAACGGTCGAGGCCCAGATACGTGAACACCTGGCCGACCTCATGCTCCGTGACATCGCCTTCTTTGGCTATGACCGCAACCCTGTCGTGCGGTGCGATTTTGCCGCGATAGATCCGGCCGATGACGATCCTGCCTCTGTAGCTGTCGTAGTCGAGACTGTAGACCAGCATCTGGAGCGGCCCTTCATCGACCACAGGGGGCGGTACGTGCTGGAGAATGCACTCGAAGAGCGGCACCAGGTCTCTGCCCCTGGCGACAGGATCGGTCGTGGCAGTGCCGTCCCTGGCGCTGGCATAGAGCACGGGGAAATCGAGCTGGTCGGCATTTGTCACCAGCTCCAGGAAGAGGTCCTGCGTCGCCCTGACCACCTCCTCGATACGGGAGTTGCTCCTGTCCGTCTTGTTGATGACGACAATGAGTTTCAAGCCTTCCGCCAGGGCTCGGCGCAACACGAACCTGGTCTGGGGCATCGGCCCCTCAATGGAATCCACCAGCAACAGACAGCCGTCGGCCATCTTGACCACCCGCTCCACCTCTCCACTGAAATCGTGGTGCCCCGGCGTGTCGATTATGTTGATCTTGATCCCCCGGTAGATGACGGCTGTGTTCTTGGCCAGGATGGTGATGCCCTTCTCACGCTCCAGGACATTGGTGTCCATGATGAACCGGCCCACCTGCTGGTTATCGCGGAAGACCTTGCTCTGCTTGAGCATTGCGTCAACCAGGCTGGTCTTTCCGTGGTCAACATGCGCGACAATAGCTACGTTTCTGATGTCCTCACGGCGAATCTGGCCCAACCCTACCTCCTCTGAGACACGGCCCTGCATGCGGTCCTCTGCCCGTTCGAACAAGCGGGCCACCCATCATTATAGCGGGGCCGGCAATGGAAATCATAGGGGCCCGGGGCACGCAGTACGAGTCGCGGGCGCCGGCGGTGGCGTTGAGTGGTACAATTGACCCTGGTCGGGTCGCAGCCGGAGAAGAGAATCGACGAGACTTTGGCGCCCTGCCGCATTCCCGCCCGGCTGCCCCCAGGCCCAGGAGGAGAGTGTGCCCATGCAGAAAGGGAAGAGGATCGCCATCCTGTCCGGCGGGGGAGACTGTCCGGGCACCAACGCCGTCATTCGTGCGGTGGCGAAGAAAGCCATACTCCAATACGGCATGGAGGTCATCGGCATAGAGGACGCCTACGACGGACTGGTCCACAATCGCCACCGCGGGCTTGGATACAACGACGTCTCGGGCATCATCGCCCTCGGCGGCACGATACTGGGCACCACGAACAAGTCCAATCCCTATCGATACGCCTTCGGAGAAGGCGATCGATTGAGCTTCAAGGATGTCTCAACGGAGGTGGTGAAGAACGCAAAGGCGCTTGACATCACTTGCCTCGTGTGTATCGGTGGGGATGGGACCCTAGCCATAGCGAACAGGCTCCACGCGGACGGAGTCCCCATCGTCGGGGTGCCCAAGACGATCGACAATGACGTCAGAGGCACGGACATCACGTTTGGCTTCTACTCGGCCGTGAATGTCGCCGCGGAAGGCATCGACAGAATACGTACCACGGCGGAGTCGCATCACCGGGCCATGATAGTCGAGGTGATGGGACGCAACGCCGGCTGGATCGCGCTCTACGCGGGCACCGCGTCAGGAGGCGACATAGTCCTCATTCCGGAGATACCATTCGACTACGACGTGATAGCCGAGAAGATAAGGGAGAGGCACAGGAAAGGCAAGCGGTTCAGCATAGTCGTCGTCGCGGAAGGAGCAAAGCCCAGGGGCGGCGAGGCAGTGGTGCAGAGAGTTGTGAGAGAGAGCTCAGACCCGATCCGTCTTGGCGGCATCGGTTTCGTCGTGGGTGCCCGGATCGAAGAGCTCACGGGCGTTGAGACTCGTACGGTGGTGATGGGCCATCTGCTGAGAGGAGGTTCCCCGACGCCCTTCGACAGAGTGCTGGCGACGAGGCTGGGCGCCAGGGCGGTCGATATGATCGAACGCAAGAGATTCGGGCATATGGTCGGAGTCAAAGGAGACGTCCTTGTCGAGGTGCCCCTTGAGGAAGCGGGCGGGGGGTCAAGAACGGTCCCCGTGGACCACGAGCTGATGAAAGCCGCCCGCGCCGTGGGGACGTGTTTCGGCGACTAACGACGAGAAGACCTGGAGGACTGACGCCCGCGAAGAGGCTGTCCAGGATGTGCGCACCATGCGGCTGGACGACGAGCCGCACGGCATAAGCAACGGGGGTGAAATCATGGATGCTGGGGAAGCTGCGAGACTTGCCGAAAGGGTCCTGTCGGCGTGGAACAGCCAGGATGTTGACCGCGTACTCTCCTGCTACACAGAGGACTGTCTGTATCAAGACCCGAACACCCGAGGGCCTTTTGAAGGCCATGACGCCCTGCGAAGGTATCTGAGCCGGCTGTTCCAGCAATGGAACATGCACTGGTCGCTGCGCGAGTTCTTCCTGTTTGCCGCTGGCGATGGCGGAGCGTTTCTGTGGCGGGCGCGGTTGACGCCGGCGTCAGGGGGAAAGACGTCAGAGGTAGACGGCATGGACCTCATCATGGTCCGGGGTGACAGGTTGTCCCGAAACGAGGTCTACTTCGACCGATTGGCCGTGTCCGTCTGATCGCTCGAATCACACCGGACGCTGCGAAACATTTTTCATCCAAATATGCCTTTTCACCGTCTGGTGAAAAGCATATATTCGGTAAAAATGCCTTGACAATTATTTCACAAAATGATATAGTTTCACCAATTAGTGAAACTATTCCAAAGGGTGAAAACTTGAGGGAATCTGAAATTGTAGATGGAATCCGGGAGAGGATTGAAGCTCTTCTCGGTGAAATCCCGTTC
>CAZNMB010000213.1:0-4257 GCA_964574095.1 uncultured Dehalococcoidia bacterium | reverse complement strand
AGATACTTGACCGCGAGAGCGAGATCGCGGAGATGGGCGGCTACCTGGCGAACTACGAGAACGCGTTCTTCGTGGCGCGGGGCCTCAATTTCCCGATAGCGCTGGAAGGGGCTCTCAAGTTGAAGGAGATCTCCTACATCCATGCCGAGGGCTATGCCGCCGGCGAGCTCAAGCACGGCCCGTTCGCGCTGCTGACGCCGCAGACGCCCGTCATCGCCATCGCCGCGAGGGACAACACCTACGATACGCTGCTCGCCAACATCAAGGAGATCAAGGCGCGGGAATCGCCGGTGATCGCGGTCGCCGGGGAGACGGACGATGAGATCGAGAAGTACGTGGACTTCGTTATCAGGGTCCCGGCGGTCGATCCCCTGTTCTCGCCCGTCGTCAACACGATCGCCCTGCAGCTCCTGGCCTACTACACGGCCAAGGAAAGGGGCTGCGATATCGACATGCCGCGCAACCTGGCCAAGAGTGTCACCGTCGAGTAGGGCAGGGCTGAAGGGAAGGCAAGGTTGAGAGTACTGGTAACGGGCGGCGCCGGATTCATCGGCTCCAACGTGGTGGACGGGCTGATCGACGCGGGCCACGACGTGTCGATCGTTGACGACCTGTCCACCGGCTTCGAGCGGAACCTCAACCCCGAGGCCCGTTTCTACAGGCTGAGCATTCGCGACGGCGGGCTTGCGGAGATCTTCGAGCGGGAGCGGCCGCAGGTCGTCAACCACCACGCGGCGCAGATCGACGTGAGGAGGTCAGGCGATGACCCCGTCGCCGACGCCGAGATCAACATCCTCGGCAGCCTGAACCTCATCGCCAACTGCGTCCGCTTTGGCGTCTCGAGAATCGTCTACGCCTCCACGGGAGGCGCGATCTACGGCGATCCCGAGTACATCCCCGCCGACGAGGCCCATCCGATCAACCCGATATCCCAGTACGGCGTGTCGAAGCACACCGTCGAGCACTACCTCTACCTCTACAGCGTCCTGCGCGGCCTGAAGTACGTCACGCTCAGATACGCCAACGTCTACGGCCCCAGGCAGAACCCGCACGGGGAGGCCGGCGTCATCGCCATATTCGCCACCCAGATGCTCACCGGCATGCAGCCGTCCATCTTCGGCCCCGGCGACAAGACGCGGGACTACGTGCACGTCTCCGACATCGTGAGGGCCAACCTTCTCGCCCTGGACCGGGGAGACAACGCCATCGTCAACGTGGGGACCGGCGTCGAGACATCCGACCAGGAGATCTTCGATACGCTGGCCGGTGCCCTGGGGTACGAAGGGCGCCCCCACTACGCCCCCGTGCGCAAGGGTGAGGTCTACCGCATCAGCCTCGAATGCGGCAGGGCCCGCGAGGTGCTCGGCTGGAGCCCGCGCCTCTCGCTCCGTGAAGGCATCGCCCGGACCGCGGAGTACTACCGGTCGCTGGCCGGTCAGACCCCCGCGGCATAGGTCGGCGCCGGACCTCGTGCTTGCGAGTTGACAACCGCTGATTTAGAATAGGTCTGGCATTCGACCTGTACGAAAACTGCACGCGGAGGTGATTCCAGTACAGGCGGCAGCGGGCACGCCGGTTGGGTGGCATGCGAGAGGCGCTAGTTGTGGACGCGGTGCGCACGCCCATAGCGCGCGCACACCCGGACAAGGGCTGGTTCAAGGACATCCGCTCCGACGAGTTGGGCGTGATCGTGGTCCGCGAGCTGCTCCGCAGGACAGGGATCAACCCGGCGCGGATAGAGGACGTGGTCCTCGGCTGCGCGAATCAGACCGGCGAGCAGGCGATGAACGCCGCGCGCTATATCGCGATCATGGCGGGTATCCCGTTTGAGGTCGCGGCCCAGACGATCAACCGCCAGTGCGCTTCGAGCATGACGGCCATTCACAGCGCAGCCCAGGCGATCATGACGGGGTGCGGCGACGCTTTCATCGCCGGGGGAATCGAGAGCATGACCCACCTGCCCGAGGGGGCGGGGGCCGATCTCAACCCGAGGCGGTTCGAGTTCGTCGATCGCTCCGCTTCGTCGATGGGGCTCACCGCCGAGCATCTCGCCGAGATGTTCGGCATATCGCGGCGGGAGCAGGAGGAGTTCGCTCTCAGAAGTCACCGCAGGGCGGTGGCGGCGCAGGAGGAGGGGCGGTTCCGGGAGGAGATAGTGCCGGTGAGGACGGGCCCCGGCGACGGCGGCGAGCTGATAGCCGGCGACCAGAACCCGAGGTCCTACACGTCGCTGGAGCTGATGGCCTCGCTCGACCCGATCGCGCGGCCCGGCGGGACGGTCACCGCGGCGACGGCGTCGCCGGCGAGCGACGGCGCGGCGGCGGTGCTGATGATGTCGAGGGAGGAGTGTGAGGAGGCGGGGCTGCGGCCCCGGGCGCGGGTGGTCTCGATGGCCGTGGCCGGAGTGGACCCGAGGCTGATGGGGCTCGGCCTCGTGAGCGCGGCGCGCAAGGCGCTGGACAGGGCCGGGCTGGCGGCATCCGATATCGACGTGGCGGAGCTGAACGAGGCGTTCGCGGTGGTCGCGATGGCCGCCATCAGGGAGCTCAGGATCGACGGGGAGAGGGTGAACCCCAACGGTGGGACGGTGGCCTTGGGGCACCCGATGGGATGCACGGGGGCCCGGCTGGTGACGACCCTGGTGCACGAGATGTCCCGCCGCAGGGCGAGGTACGGTCTGGCGGCGATGTGCGTGGGGATGGGGCAGGGGGCGGCGACGGTGTTTGAACTGGCAGGCTAGGTACCAGGTATCCGATAGCGTGGGCTCGTAGCTCAGCGGCAGAGCGGTCGGCTCATAACCGATCGGGCGCAGGTTCGAATCCTGCCGGGCCCATTCAGTCGCAAGTTCTCCCGGAGTTGCAGCAACTCCGGGAGTTGCTTATACTGCTGCTCGGCAGCGACGGAGGACGCAGACTGGAACTCAGGCAGATGACGAATCGCGAGCTGCTCGAGCTGTATGAGGGCGACTTGGCTCTCCGCAACCGGTCGCCGAGAAGCCTGCATGAGTCCAAGAGAGTGCTCGGGCACTACCTTGACTTCCTGGGCGAGTCCCGACCTTCGGCGGACACGGCCAAGTCCTTCCTTGCACAGTACAGCGAGCGGATGCCGACGACTCTCGCCCGCTACGCGGCGGTACTGAAGGTGTTTCTGAAGTGGTATGGCGAGCAGCTTGACGTGAAGGTTGTGGTTCCAAAGACACTGCCTTCGTACGTCCAGAAAGCGGATGTGGATAAGCTGCTGGAGGCCATGCGGACGAAGAAGACCCACAAGAGGAGCGCAGAGCGCGATGTATTGCTGGTCGAGCTGGATACCCGTACGGGCCTGCGCCGCAGTGAGCTTGCCAGTTTGACGGTCGGTGACATCGACCTCACTCGAGGGTCTCTCATTGTGCGGAAGGGGAAGGGGGCCAAAGATCGAATCATACCCCTCTCTGCCGACATGACGGCCAGGCTCGCAGACTTCGTAGAAGGGAAGTCGCAGGACGACAGTCTCTTTGGCCTGGCTGCCACCACAATAACTGGCAAGATCAAGACCTTCGCCCGAAAGGCCGGGGTTGACCTCCACACTCACAGCCTCCGCGACTACTTCGCCACCTCGCTGTCCGAGACGGGAGCCACCATTCGAGAGATTCAGTCCCTCCTGGGTCACGCCAACCTGACGCACACTGAGAGGTATACGCTACATACGGACAGGCACCTGAGGGACGCCATCAGCCGGCTGGAAGGCCCTGTGCAGCCCATCGCGAGTCTGGTGACCACACCAGATGTGAAGCTATCCAGTGGAGAACCCGACGCACTGCAGTCCACGCGCATACAGAACCATCAGCGTGCTCTGCTCCGACTGGCGGACCGCTGGAGGAATGAGCTCAATCCACTCGTATGGGCCAACCCGATTCGAGACCTCGGGAATCCAGGGGTACACCGGGGACAGGACGACGCGTCATTGGCCTGGCAGGTCAGCCCAGACGGAAGGATCAGCATGTGCCTTCCCTTGGAGGTGGCTACTGAGAAAGAGACGGCCATAATCCATGGCTACCTGTGGCAACACCTGGAGTCCAGCGATCTATCGTGGTTGGTGGCGGACCCCCAACGGGGGCTGTCGGCGTGGAAGAAGATTGGGGGCGAAGAGCTGGTTCAACGTCGTAGCCTGCTGGCGGCACTTGACCGTGCTTGCAGAGAAGTCACCGGGCGGGTTCCTCAGCCTACCGCCAGCACTGTCGGCCCCGTCGCAGCGTTCTGCGACACCATCTGGGCTGCC
>CAZNMB010000212.1:0-4258 GCA_964574095.1 uncultured Dehalococcoidia bacterium | reverse complement strand
CGCCGACGTGTCGAGTCCTCCGCTGTAGGCCAGTACTACCTTGTCCTTCAACTGCTTGCCTCCAAGACTACCGCGCGACGGGGGTCACCGGGATCCGACCTCCGCCATGACGGGCTCCAGAATCCCTATAGCCTCATCGACGTCGTTCCTGGTGATATTGAGCGCCGGAATCAATCGGAGCAGGTCAGGCTTCACCATGTTCAGCAGCAGTCCCCGCTGCAGGCAGGTCCTGACGATGGCATCCGACAGGTCACGGTTCATCTGCACCGCCACCAGGAGCCCGCGTCCCCGCACATCGACGATATAGTCGAACTTCGCCTTCAACTTGTCAAGCTCGGCCATCAGGTAGGCCCCGGTCTCCCTGGCGTTGCCCGGGACATCGTGGTCGATTATGAACTTCAACGCCGCATAGCCGGCGGCACACGCGAGCGGATTGCCGCCGAACGTAGACCCGTGCTCTCCGGGAGCGAACACCGACGCCTTCTCCTTGGCCAGGAACGCCCCGAGTGCCACGCCCCCGCCCAGGCCCTTGGCCAGGGCCATGATGTCGGGCTCGACGCCATAGACCTGGTGGCCGAAGAGGGCGCCGATCCGCCCGATGCCGGTCTGCACTTCGTCGAGGATGAGGAGGATGCCCTTCTCGTCGCACCACGCGCGGACCTTCTTCAGGTAATCGTCGTCCGGGATGATCACGCCGCCTTCGCCCTGGATCGGTTCGAGCATGACCGCGCAGGTGTCAGGTCCGGTCGCCTTCATGATCGCGCCAACGTCGTTGTACGGCACGTTGACGAATCCCTCCGGAAGCGGCACGTAGGGCTCCTGGTGCACCGCCTGTCCCGTCGCCGCCACCATGCTCAACGTTCGCCCGTGGAACGAGTTGAACGTGGTGATGACCCTGAAGGCCTCGCCCAGATGGAGCTTGGCGTACCTGCGGGCCAGCTTCACCGAGCCTTCGACGGCCTCCGCGCCGCTGTTGCAGAAGAAGGCCCGGTCGAGGCTGCTGTTCTCAACCAGCAGCTCGGCCAGCTTGATCTGCGGCATGGTGTAGAACTGGTTCGACGTCTGGATCAGGGTCCGCGCCTGCTCGCACAGGGCGCCGACGACCGCCGGGTGACAGTGCCCCAGGGCGTTCACGGCCCAGCCTGACGTGAAGTCCAGGTACTCCTTTCCGCTCTCGTCCCAGACTCGAGAGCCCTCGCCCCGGACCACGGTCAGAGGCATGCGCTTGAACGTGCGCATGTAGTACTTCTTCTCCAGCTCCTGCCAGTCAGTCATTTGTCCTGCTCCGCCCTGTCATTCCGCGGTCAACTCCGCGAGCTTCTCGATGTCGGACTGAAGCGCGTCCAGTTCCTCGCCGTAGGCCGCCCAGTCTCCGGCTCCGGCGAACGCCTGCATGTTGTCCAGGTGCCGCTGTATTGATTGTACCAGACCCGCGATGTCGCCGGACGGCGCGGGAGACGGAGACGGCGAAGGCCCGGGAGAGGGAGTCGGCGTGGGCGCCGGCGCCGGCGTCGGTGTGGGCGTCGGCAACGGCCCGCCTCCGAACACAGAGCCCAGAGCCTCGTCAAGAGTCTGCTCCATCGCCAGGCGTTCGCTCGTGGCCACGATGGTGCTCTTCAGCTCGGGCAGCCCTCCGCTCGACCCCTGGAGGAACACGGGCTCCACGTAGAGGAACGAGTCCTCGATCGGAATCATCAGCAGGTTGCCCCGGATCACCGTCGCTCCGCCGCGCCCCCAGAGGGCAAGGTCCGCCGTGACCGACGTATCCTGAGAGATGCGGTTCTCTACCTGCATGGGACCGAAGATCAGCTTGTCCTTGGGCAGGTAGTACGCCAGCAGCTTGCCGTAGTTCTCGCCATCCGAGCGCCCCGCCAGCCAGGCGATGGTGTTGTCCCTGTCCTGGGGCGTCAAGGGCAGCATGAGCATGAACTCCTCGGTCTCCTCGCCCGGGAGGCGCATGATGATGTAGTACGGCTCCAGGCTCTGCGACGTGCCCCGGTATATCTCCTGCGGTATCGTCCACAGGTCTTCCTTTCCGTAGAAGACCTTGACGTCCTGCATGTGGTATCTGCGATACGTCTGCGCCTGCATCATGAACATGTCCTGCGGATAGCGCAGGTGGGCCCTCATCTCGTCCGACATCTCGTCCCCCGGCGTGAACAGGTCGGGGAAAATCCTCTGATAGGTCCGGATGACGGGGTCATCCGGCTCTACCACGTACAGGGTCACCGAACCGTCGTACGCGTCGATGACCGCCTTCACGCTGTTGCGGATGTAGTTGGTGCCGTCGGTGGCCGGCTCGGAGTAGGGGTACTTGTCGCTCCACGTGTACGCGTCCTGTACCCAGACCAGTCTCCCCCCCTCGGTAGAAACCAGGTAGGGGTCAGCGTCCAGCTTCAGAAACGGGGCGACGCGGCTGACGCGCTCCTGAATGTTGCGATTGTAGAGTATCCGGCTGTCGGAGGTAATCTCACCGCTTATCAGTATGTTCAGGTCGCCGAACTGCCAGGCGTAGGCCGCCCGGCGGAAGAACGAACCCAGCGACACACCGCCGTCGCCTTCATACTCGGCGTATATGTTCTGCTCCCCCATGGGATAGTCGAACTCCGGGGTGTTGGAGTTGACGATGACGTAGTCGTTCGTCTTCTCGCCGTAGTATATCTCCGGTCTCTCCGCCACCAGCTCAAACGGCTCGTAGCTGCTGGTCGGCGGGATGTCCTTGACCAGCAGAACGGGCGCCCCCTCCTCTGTCACCTGCGTGACCGGGCTCAGGGCAAATCCGTAGCCGTGCGTGTATACCAGGCGCTCGTTGACCCACGTCTTCGCCTTCGCGTCGAGGTTCTCCTGGTACAGCTCCCGAGCCCCCAGCATGACCTCGCGGTACCCGCCGTCCAGTGTATACCGGTCGATGTCTATGTCGTAGAAATCGTAGTAGGGACGAAGCGCCTGCTTCTGGCGATACACGTCCTTCAGAGGCCGGTTGTCCCACAGCCTGATGTTCTCCATTGTGGCCGGGTTGGAGTCGATGTCCTCCCGCGTGAGCACCTCGTCGGCGGGGAACTGCTGCTGCTCGATCCTGTCGAGGGCGAACGCCTCCCGGGTGAACTCGATGTTGTAGCCGATGTACTCGGACTCCCGGGCCAGCTCACTGGGACTTACCTGGAACCGCTGCACGGCGGCCGGGTAGATCGCCCCGACGACGATGATAGCCGCGATCCAGATGCCTATGGCATAGACCGGCAGCCGGATGCCGCTGCGGAAGATGTTGACCAGCACGGCGATGGCGCATACGATCGCGACCGCGACCAGAAGCCTCAGGGCGATCAGTTGGGCATGAACGTCGGTGTAGCCCGCGCCGAACACTGCGCCGCGCTCGGAATAGACCAGCTCATACATGTCCATGAAGTAGCGCCAGGCATAGATCCCCAGAATGGCCGCTACAAGCACGGAGATGTGGGCCTTGACCGGACGGCTGAACGCGACGTTGAGCCGTCGCACCCCGTAGCTCAGCGCGTAGAACGCGACGGTCGCCAGAAGGGTGACGATGAGAGCGCCCAGAAGCCATCCCTGAACGAACCTCTGGAAGGGCAGCGTGAACAGGTAGAAGCCCACATCCTTGTGGAATATCGGATCGGCGATGCCGAACGCTTGTCCCTGCTGAAACTTCAGCACAGTCTCCCAGCCGCCCTGGGCCACCGAGCCGAATATGACCGCCAGCAGCAGCGCGGTGACCACCATCGCCAGAATCGATCCGCGGCGCAGGTTCCTCAGCGCCTCCGCGGGCAGGTAGGGAATGTCCGCGCTGGGGCCGAGCCTGCGCGCCAGGAGGATATTCCCCCCGAGCAGCAGGAGGATGAGGATGGCGGCCACGACGAAGGCGGCGACCCTGGTCACCAGGACGGTGCTGTAGACGCTGCTGAAACCGAGGCTGGAGAACCACAGCCAGTCTGTCCAGATTCCCTTCAGGACGCTGAAGATGATTATCAGCAGTATGAGGACAAGGGGGATGACCAGCCACCTGGCCCATCTGGCCACCTTCGGAGAGATGCTCAGCGGGACCTGCGACATGTCGGGCCACCTTGGCTGGCCGCCGCGTTCGCTGCCGGGCCTGTACCAGCTCATGATCGCTTGCTACTCTATCACCGTTCCCGCCGCTCCTTCCTCCACCGCCGCAAGCAGGGCCCCTTCGCTTCGTCCATCGACAATCCGGGTTGACGACACGGCGGAGAGGGCCCGCAGGCAACCCTCCACCTTCGGT
>CAZNMB010000211.1:0-4258 GCA_964574095.1 uncultured Dehalococcoidia bacterium | reverse complement strand
TGAAGCGAATATAGGATTCTAATTTATGAATATGAAGGGGAGTTGCAGGAAGAGATCAGGAAGAGAGTGGAGTTCACCAGGGCGCTGGCGCACGAACTGAAGACACCCCTGACCCCCGTGGTGATGTCAAGCGAGACACTCGTCGGCCAACTCAAGGATGACGAGAACCTGCTGAGGGTAGCCAGGAACATCCAGAAGGCAGCGAAGAACCTGGATGGCCGCATTGACGAGCTGCTCGATCTGGCGCGAGGCGAAGTGGGTATGCTCAAGCTCAGGCGCGAGCCGGTGGATGTGCTCGCGCTGCTGCGCGAGGTTGTCGAGGAGGAGGCCCCCGTGTCGGCCAGACTCGGACTGGCCGTGGCTGCGAGACTGCCCGCGGCTCTTCCTCCAGTCCAGGCCGACAAAGTCAGATTGCGGCAGATTGTGCTCAACCTCCTGAGCAACGCGTTCAAGCACACGCTCGAAGGTGGGCGAGTAACGGTCAGCGCGAGGCAAGAGTCCGTCAGCGTGATCATTGAGGTCTCGGATACCGGGATTGGAATAACGAAGAAAGAGCAAGAGCGCATTTTCGATCCATATCACCGAGTAGACAACGACAGGCAGAAGTTGAGCGGCCTGGGGTTGGGGCTCGCTCTCTGCAAGACCCTGGTGGAGCTTCACGGCGGAAGGATATGGGTGAAAAGCCGTCGCGGCAAAGGCTCGGCTTTCGGCTTCTCGATACCCATCGAA
Organism: uncultured Dehalococcoidia bacterium; assembly: GCA_964574095.1. Classification (GTDB taxonomy): domain Bacteria; phylum Chloroflexota; class Dehalococcoidia; order SZUA-161; family SZUA-161; genus SZUA-161. The sequence goes on along the minus strand of CAZNMB010000211.1, from coordinate 3,529 downwards.
GGTCCTGGCGGCGAGTGACAGCCATCTTGAACGGGGAGTCCTCGCCGGGCTACCAGGCCAGCCAGCCGCCGTCCACCGCTATCGTCTCGCCGGTGACGAAGCTCGACGCCTCGGAGGCCAGGAAGACGACCACGCCCCCCAGCTCCTCCGGCTCGCCGCCCCGGCGCATCGGGATCTTGCTGAGGTTGAACTTGAGAATCCTCTCGTCCGACTCGATGTCGCGCCGGGTCATCTCGGTCTTGATGTAGGACGGGGCGATCGCGTTGACCCTCACGTTGTGCCGCGCCCACTCCACCGCGAGTGCCTTCGTGAGCTGGACCACGGCCCCCTTGCTCGCGGCGTAGGGCGAGAGGTTCATGAAGCCGCGGAGGCCGAAGACCGATACGATGTTGATGATGCTGCCCGATCCCTGCTCCACCATGCCCCTGCCCACGGCCTGGCAGCAGTAGAAGCAGCCCTTGAGGTTGGTGTCGAGCACCGCGTCCCACTCTTCCTCGCTCATTTCGAGGAAGGGCTTCACGATGTTTATTCCGGCGTTGTTCACCAGGACGTCGATCCTGCCGAATGCCCGCAGCGCCTCCGAGGTCATGGACTCCACGTCCGCCCTGCGGGTGACGTCGGCCACCACCGGCAGCGCCCGGCCTCCGCCGGACGTGATGTCCGCGGCGACCTTCTCGAGGTTCGCCCGATTTCGGCCGCCCAGCACGAGCGAGGCGCCCGCCCCGGCCATCGCGCGGGCCGCCGCCTCCCCCAGCCCGGTACCGCCGCCCGTGACCACCGCAACCCTGCCCGTGAGGTCGAACATCTTCATCGCTTACCTTCCCTTGAACCTGGGCGGGCGTTTCTCCTTGAAGGCGCGCCGGCCCTCCCGGAGGTCCTCCATGACGAGGAGGCCGGGCGTGAGCAGGTCCTCCCATCGATAGTCGTCGTCGCAGCCCCGGTGAAGCATCTTCTTGATGGCGCGGACGCTGATCACGGGGTACCCGGCGATGGTGCGGGCCAGGCTCCCGGCCTCGGCGAGCAGCGACTCGTGCGGGACTACCCTGGAGACGATCCCCCAGTGCTCCGCCTGCTGCGCGTCGATGGTCTCCCCCGAGAGCAGCAGGTAGCCGAGCCTGTTCCTGCCGAGGACGCCGCGTCCCCGGCCCAGCGTGATGACGTGCACCGCGCCCACTTTGATCCCCTGCAGTCCGAACCGTGCCCTCTCGGAGGCGATCGCGACGTCGCTCACGATCGCGATCTTGCAGCCGTAGCCATACGCGTAGCCGTTCACGGCGGCGATCACCGGCTGCGGGATGTTCTCGATGTGGCGGAACGTCCGGGCGTCGGCCTCGACAAACGCCGAGGACTCCTTGACGTCCTTGAAGTCGAGGTCGTCGAAATCGACGCCGGCGCTGAAGGCCCTGTCGCCCGCGCCGGTGATGACAACGGCCCTCACGCTTTCATCTCGCTCGATAGCGGACAGCGCGTAGTCGATCTCGCGGAACATCTGCACGCTGCAGGCGTTGTGCTTCTCCGGCCGGTTCATGGTGATGGTGGCGACGCCGTCGTCGATCCCGAGCAGTATCGTCTCGTAGCCCGGACTGCGGGCGCGCTGCCCGCGAGATATCGTCTTAGCCATGGTCCCGCCTCTCCACGATGCTCTCGATTCGCGTCCGATTATAGTTGGCCGCCCCGAAAAGCGTCAAGGAGCAGCGCCCAAGGGATTGGTGGTGGGTGGCACTCGTTGACAGAAGGTAGTACAATATGGTAGGAACAATACGACATAACAGTTGGTATGGAGTAGTGTCATGGCCTCTCAGGTGGAGAAGGTAACTGTCAGCCTGCCGCGCGACTTGGTTCGATTTGCAGATGAGGTTGCCCGGGAGACCAAGACGAACCGCAGTCGGGTTGTTTCCTTATGTCTGCGCGAGCACGCGGAGAGGCGATTGCGCGAGCGGATGGAGGAAGGCTACAAGGCGATGGCCGAGGAGAATCGCAAGTTTGCCAAGGGAGCTGCCGATCTGGCGCATGAAGTCGTGCCGGAGTGGGAGTAGTCTTCACGATGGCAATGGAAGTCAAACGCGGGGGAATCTACTGGGTGGACTGGAGCCCCGGCAGGGGCAGCGAGCAGCAGGGCAACAGGCCGGCGCTGGTGATCCAGAACGACATCGGCAACAAGTACGGCACCACGATTGTAGCCGCCTGTAGCACTGCTCCAGAAAGGCGATTCCCCTTCGTTGTCCGGCTCACGGCAGAAGAGAGTGGCTTGCCCAAAGACTGCAGCGTCAACCTGTCCCGGATTCTCACGATAGACGTGTCGCGCTTGCTGAGCAGGGCCGGCAAGCTGGGAGAAGACAAGATGGCCGAGGTTGACGAGGCAATCAGAATAAGCCTCGGCCTTGCGTAGTACGTCATCCTCCTTGCTCCTCCATCGCCTCCAGTCCCCACGTATCGTCGGCTGCCACTGCCGGTGCTGCGCCGGGTGCTCAGTGCCACGCCGCGAAGTAGGAGTACGTCCGGTGCAGAGCCGTGGCGGAGAGGTCGGGTTGAACGGGGCTGGGGGTTGTAGTATCGTATTGTAGGACTCGCATGCGGAGAAGGGAGCCGTCACATGCACGTTGCGGACCTGTTCAGGCTCTATGGCAAGGTAGCCGTCGTAACGGGTGGATCGAGGGGTCTGGGCCTGTGGATGGCCGAGGGCCTCGCCGAGGCCGGGGCGGACGTGGTGCTGTGCGCCCGGAAGATCGAGCCGTGTGAGGCGGCGGCGAAGGCCATCTCGGAGATCGGGGTCCGCAGCCTGGCCGTCGCCTGCGACGTGACCGACCCCGATGCGGTGAAGGCCCTTGTCGAGAGAGCGGTGGCTGAGTTCGGGAGGATCGACATCCTGATCAACAACGCCGGTTTCATCTGGGAGGAGCCGCCGGAGAGCGCGTCGCTCGACACATGGAACAAGACCCTGGCCATCAACGCCACCGGCACCTTCCTCTGCAGCCAGGCGGCGGGCCGGCGGATGATCGAGCAGGGACGGGGAAAGATCATCAACATCGCTTCGATCTCCGGGCTGACATCGATCGACCCCGAGCTGTCCAACACTGTCCCGTACAGCGCCGCCAAGGGGGCCATCGTGGCCCTGACCCGCGATCTCGCGCGCAAGTGGTGCCCGCATAATATCACGGTGAACGCCATCGCGCCGGGCTACTTCGGCACGAAGATGTCCAAGTACCTGGTCGAGCACCGCGGGCCCCAGTTGATGAGCGCCATCCGCATGAAGAGGCTGGGCACGAAGGACGAGATCAAAGGGGTCGCCGTGTTCCTGTCCTCGGCCGCGGCCGACTACATCACGGGCCAGATTCTGGTGGTGGATGGCGGCGTGGCGGCTTGATGCCTGACCACCCAAGTCCCTTGACATTGATCTCCTCTCGCCGCCGGGGGAGAGGGTAGCACGGCCATCCTGGCCGTGGGGTCTGCCTGGCCCCGGAGGGGAGAGGACTGAGGTGAGGGGGTTCACCCTCATCCTATCCTTCTCCCGTCAAGGGAGAAGGGATTG
>CAZNMB010000210.1:0-4271 GCA_964574095.1 uncultured Dehalococcoidia bacterium | reverse complement strand
CCTGACCCACGACCAGTCGAGCCGCTTCCTCCAGCTTGCCCGGCCTGCCGATGGGCACGTTGTCGCCGCTGTGGAACCGATGGAACGGTCCGGTGTAGTCCAGTCCCATATTGGCGGCTCTGTAGTATTCCCTGGTGAAAGTGATGTACTCCTCCTTGCAGATCAGAAGGAGGTCATCGTCGCTTGCCCCGTCCGCTGCCACGATCCTGTAGTTGTCGTCCTCGGGCAGGCTCTCGCGGAGGTGCCGGTGGAACAAGGGGTAGCGGTCTCCGTTGAAGGGATGCCCGGGCCCGAAGTCGTATTCCCGCAACTCCTCCCGATACAGGATCGCTATCGCCATCTTGTCCTCCCTTCGAAGTCACAGTCTGCCGTCACAACCGTCTGCCTCGCCAGTATCTGGGTACATCATACTCCTCCGGCGGGCCCCCTCCGGGCCTCTTCGGCCATATTGGCTGTCTCTTGGCGATCTTGTATGCAACGACGACCGCCACGCCGAAGAGAAAACCGCCGATGTGGGCCCAGTAGGCCACCCCGGCTCCCTGCGATGAAGGTCCCAGCGTGCCGATTCCGCTGAAGAACTGAAGGAGGAACCAGAGACCGAGGAGCAGGACGGCCGGCAGGCGGACGATGGTGATGAAGATGAAGATGAACACGGTGCGGATCCGGCTGAATGGATAGAGGAGGAGGTATGCGCCCAGGACTCCGGCGATGGCCCCGCTGGCGCCGATGGTCGGGATTTCGGAAGCCGCGTCAACCCCGACCTGAAGCCAGATTGCGGCGATCCCGGCCACGAGGTAGAAGAGCAGGTATCGCAGATGCCCGAACCTGTCCTCGATGTTGGCCCCGAATACCCACAGGAAGAGCATGTTGACGCCGAAATGGAGCCAGTCTCCGTGCAGGAACATCGACGTGAACATCGTCGCCCAGTTTGGAATCGGGGTGGCGATGTCGTACATCCCCGTGGGTGTCAGCAGCGTACCGAAGTCGATACCGTGGGCTACCTCCGTTGGAATGAGCCCGAACTTGTAGAAGAAGATGGTTCGACCTGATTCGCCGAGCGTGAGCTCGTAGATGAAGACCGCAGCGCACAGCAGGATAATGGCGACGTTGACGTACGGGCGACTGCGGGGTCGCAGGTCGCTATCGGAGATCGGAAACATACGATGCCCGGTGCATATTCACAGCTTCGTATCTCGCGGGGGTCCTGTCCGGGGACCGGGGGATAGGTTGGAGCATGCGCTTGAGGCTGCCCCCTCTCCGTCAGGCTTCAGTACACTCTACCCGGCAACCGTCTGTTTCAGCGGCAGCGTGAAGTAGAAAGTCGAGCCTTTTCCCGGCTCGGACTCCACCCAGACCCGCCCGCCGTGGGCTTCCACCAGCCTGCGGCAGACCAGGAGGCCCAGGCCGATTCCCGTGACGCCGGCCCGCACCGAGTCCTCAAGGCGCTGGAATGGCCGAAACAGGGTCGCTTGATGCTCAAGGGCTATGCCGACTCCCCGGTCGCTGACCCCAACGGTCAGCCGCTCCCTGTCGCGCTCGACGGAAACGCGTATGTCTTCTCCCCGGGGCGAGTACTTGGCTGCGTTCTCCACTAGATTATACAGAATCCGCTCAACCCTGAGTCGATCGCCGTAGACCGGAGGCAGGCCCCGAGGCACACTGGCGGTGAACTTGTGCCCGGGATGGTGCGGCCCAATCTTGTCCATCACGCCCTGGACGAGGGCTCGCATGTCCAGCGGTTCCACGTAGAGCACCAGACGGTTCGCTTGAGCCCGGGACAGCTCCAGGAGATTCCCCAGAAGGTGGGAGAGGATATCCGCTTCCGCAGCCGCATCTTCAAGAAGCTGGCGCGTGTCCTCCGGGGACAGGCGCTCCATCTCGGTCAGCGCGGTGTGCACGGCCCCGATGACCACGGTCAGGGGGCTTCGAAGCTCGTGGGATACCAGGCCGATGAACTCGTCCTTCAACTCGTCGATCTTCTTTCGCTCGGTTATGTCGCGCACGACCGCGGTGAAGAAGATGCTGCCTCTCGACCTCCATGTTGCCAGGGAGAGCTCAAGGGGGAACTCAGTGCCGTCCTTTCTCAGGCCGGACATCTCAACCGTATTGCCGACCATCCGAGTCTCCCCGGTCGTGGTGGCTCGTGCCATGCCTTCCGTGTGGGGCGATCGAAAGCGTTCGGGCATTATCTCGGTTATCGGTTTGCCGATCATCTCGCCGGCCTCATAGCCGAAGATGGTCTCCGCGGCCCGGTTCCAGTATGCCGTATTGCCGTAGGCGTTGATGGAGATCACCGCGTCTCCGGCAGTCTCGACCACAGAGCGGAAGCGCTCCTCGCTCTCCTGCAGCGATTCCGTGGCCCACGCGTTGCGGAGCGCGATAGCCGCGAGTTCGCCGAACGCCGAGGCGAGCCTGGCATCGTTCTCGGTGAAACCGCCGGGCTTGTTGGCGAGACCGAGCAGTCCGACCGCTTCCCCCTCGATCATCATCGGGGCAAAGAGCACGCTGCCCAGGTTGGCGTGGCCCTCCGGCAGGAATGAGGCCCATTCGCTGTGGGCGAAGTCATTCTCGTAGACGGCCCTGCCGACACGATAGGCCCTCGCGCGCAGCCCTCGGATGGGCATCGGCAGCGACGGGTCCACATCGCAAGGCAGGCCGCCGGAGTCCAGGAAGAGGACCTTACTCTCCGCTCCGTCGGGGGAAAGGAGGGCGACGTAGCCGGCAGTGGAGCCGACGAGCTTCTTGCAGAATCCGTATATGGATCGTGCCGCGCCCGGAAACTCCACATTCTCCAGTACCGCTCGCGACCCTTTGAGCAGCGCCTCGACCTCCTCCTGACGCTGCTGAGACTCGACAAGGGCCCGCGTCACCGCCTCCTGGGCACGCCTCTGCTCGGTCACGTCGCGGGCGACCGCGATAACCTCCGGCGGGTTCCTGCCCGGAAGCGGCGACACGGAGTATTCTACGTCAACCAGACCGCCGTCCTTTCTCCGGAACCTCGCGGTGTTCAGGTAGAGACCATGTTCCCTGATACCGCGGGACACCTCCTCCAGGAACTCGGACGGAGCCATGTTGTCCGGGTAGAAGAATCCGGCCCCCTTTCCGGTCAGCTCTTCCTGTGTGTACCCGTAGATCTTCTCAACCGCGCTGTTGCACCAGACGACTGTGCCATCCCTGATCCTGAACACCGCTTCGGCGAGGTTGCCTACCAGCGCGGCGTACTGGTCCGCCGTGTCTCTCAGGGCCTGTTCGCGCTCGGCCAGACTCCCGAGCAGGAGATCGTGGGGTCTCGTGAGGCCGGTCTCTATGATGGCCTTGTAGACCAGGTAGAATGACACTATCTTGAGCAGGTGTCCCAGGACGTTGGCGAGACCGTACGGGTCGGTGTAGAGCGTGAACGTCATCTCGGAGCCGATGGTCACGAGTATGGACGCCAGCAGGAGCCGCAGCACGGTCGGTTCGAACAGGCTCCTTCTCCGGTACAGCAGGTAGGCTGCTGCGAGCAATATCAGGGATATGGCGTACTCGCTGGCTTTCTTGAAAGTGGTAAGGCCCGTGCCTTCGACGAAGGCAGCGGGGAAGTCCTTCCAGTCGAATATCGAGACCAGCAGCAGCGAGCAGACGATCGCGAAGCCGATGAACACCAGACGGGCGTCGATCTTGCGGCGGACGAGCAGCGGGGCGGCGAGAAGAGAAGTGCTTTCGATGTATCGGGCGGAGACCCAGAGCTGTGTCGGCAGGTTTGTGCCGTAGCCGGTGAACACGCCCATGCCGGTATAAGCCAGCGTGTGGAGCAGGTCGATCGCGGCAACGAAGAGATACGCAATGCCGATGAACAGCAGATAGCTGTTCTCCAGCGCTCTGCGGGTATGCCAGGCGATGGCGAAGATCCCCACCGCGACGATGATGCTGAACATCTCCGCGAGCGAGTGGAAAAGCAGGTAGTTGTGGCGGCTGGCCACGTACAGGCCAAGCAGGAGCAGGGCGCCAATGGCTATGCCTGCGAGTCTGCGCGAGCCGGCCCCGGTGGGCGGCCCGGGCGGTGCCATCGTGTCTTCCTGCACCCGGCGTGACACTGCAGCCTCGGGATGTTCGCCAGTGTTGTCGATCCGATGACCGGACATTGTCTCGCTGCGGCTTTCCTTCTGTAGATGGCGAGCCATATTCTAGTCTGGGGCCGAAGTGGGGTCAAGGCAACCGATCATGTGCCACCTTTTGAGCTCGTTCAGAAAGATGTGAGACACTGGCGAGGGGAAAGGGTATGCTTCCGG
>CAZNMB010000209.1:2581-4297 GCA_964574095.1 uncultured Dehalococcoidia bacterium | reverse complement strand
TCGTTGAGCACGCGGGTCGGCGCCGCGCGGAAGCCCGTCAGGTGTGTGCCCCCGTCGGCGGTGTTGATGCAGTTGGCGAAGCTGAGCGTGGACTCCGTGAAGCCGTCGTTGTACTGCACCGCGACCTCGACCGACGTGCCGTTCACCATCTTGGAGACGTACACCGGCATCGGGTGCAGCACGGTCCGCTTCCGGTTGAGGTGGCGGACGAAGCTCGCTATGCCGCCCTCGAAGTAGAACGTCTTCTCCTCGCCGGTGCGCTCGTCGAGGAACCAGATCTCGACGCCCTTGTTCAGATAGGCCATCTCGCGGAAGGACTGCGTCAGCGCCTCGAAGGAGTAGTCGATCTCTTTGAAGATCTGCTCGTCCGCGAGGAAGCTCACCAGAGTGCCGTTGCCTTCGGCCGGGCCTACCTCCTGCACCCTCTCCTTGGGCACGCCCCGCTCGTACTCCTGGTAGTAGAGCTTGCCGTTGCGCATCACGTACACGCTGGCCCAGGACGAGAGAGCGTTGACCACTGAGGCCCCGACGCCGTGAAGCCCGCCCGACACGCGGTAGCTGCCGCCCCCGAACTTGCCCCCGGCATGGAGCGTTGTCATCACCGTCTCCACGGCGGACACTTTCGTCGTGGGGTGGATGCCTGCGGGGATGCCCCTGCCGTTGTCCAGCACGCTGACCCTGTTGTCCTGATGGATGACGACCCAGACCGTATCGCAGAAGCCGGCCATGGCCTCGTCGATGCTGTTGTCCACGATCTCGAGCACCAGATGCTGCAGCCCGCGCCTGTCCGTGCTGCCGATATACATGCTGGGGCGCATGCGAACGGCCTCGATGCCGCCCAGCACCTGGATATCTTTCGCCTCGTAGTGATTGTTGTTCGGCTTGTTCCCTTTCATCTTGCTCCTGGTCCTGACTGACGAATGCTCTCAACACGCGCCGGGCGCCCGTACACTCCGGGACGCCACTTCAACCGCGCAAGACGCGTGACGAACGGCTGCGGGGTCGGGTCCGAGGGTTGGGCTGCGAGGCGGCTGTGGGGCTGTTGTCGTGGGTGATATTCCTGATGTTGGTGAAGCCCGGCGTGTTCGTGGGATGCATACCCTATTGTATCACGTTTTGACCCTGTTGTGAACTGGATCTCGCCGTTGTTCCCCGAATCGGCGGCGGCGGCGCGACCCTACGATAGCCGCACGTCACCGGAAGCATCCGCCGTCAGCAGGGCCGCGAAATCGTAGCCTCTGCGCCTGATCTCGTCGGCGCCGCCCTGCTGCCGGTCGAGCAGCACGACGACCTTCACCACTCTGCAGCCCTCGGCCTCCGCAGCCTCGATCGCCCGCAAGACCGAGCCTCCGGTGGTGATAACGTCGTCAACAACGGCCACCCGCGCCCCCCTCCGCAAGGGCCCCTCCACGCGCCTCTGCGTGCCGTGTCCCTTGGTCTCCGTCCGGACAATGAACGCCGGGATGGGCCTGCCCTCGAGGTGGCTGACCACGGCCACGGCGGCCGCCATGGGATCCGCCCCCATCGTCATGCCCCCAACGGCCTCCGCCCCCGCGTCAACGATGATGTCCAGTATCCTCCGGCCAATCAGGTACGCGCCCTCCGGCCAGAGCGTGACCTTCCTGCCGTCGAAGTAGTAGGAGGTCTTCATCCCGGAGGAAAGGGTGAACTCGCCGCGGAGGATGGCGTGCTCCCGGAAAAGCTCGAGTATTCTCT
>CAZNMB010000209.1:0-2571 GCA_964574095.1 uncultured Dehalococcoidia bacterium | reverse complement strand
AAGGGTTTCGTATCTCTCCGCTACCTTTTTACAGTCTAGGCAACGGAACTCAACATAATATTCTGCACGATGCTCGAGCATTCTCTCATCTTCGGTCGTCAACTGCCCCGACCTCCCTGCACGTAGAGTTTGTGCCGCGCGATGTACTCCTCCACCACATCCGGCACCAGATACCGCACGGACTGACCCGCGGCCACCCGCCTCCTGATCTCCGTGGCGCTGATATCGATCTGGGGGACGTCCAGCTTCCTGATGCGACGGCCGGCCTCCGGTATGTCCCGCTCCAGGGCCCGCAGGTCGATCTTCTGATGCCCGGGCCGGGGCACCGCCACGACCTCGCACAGCTCGAGGAGCCGCTTGGCGTTCTTCCACCTGGGCATCTCGGCGATCGCGTCGAATCCCGCGATGAAGAATATCCTCGCGCCCGCCCCCAGCCCGGCCTTGAGATCGATGACCGTGTCGATGCTGTAGGTGGCTCCGGCACGATCGAGCTCGACGGTCGACACGTTGAGGTACGAATTGGATGCCGTGGCCAGTATGGTCATCTCCAGCCTGTGCTCCGCCGCGGTGATCCCGCCCGTGTCCTTCAGCCACGGCACTCCCGCCGGTATCAGCAGCACCTCCTGAAGGCCCAGCTTCAGCCTGACCTCCTCCGCCACGATCAGGTGGCCCAGGTGAACAGGGTCGAACGTGCCGCCCAGGACCCCTATCTTGTGCTCAACCATGTTTCCTCCCGCGGCCCCCGCCTCTCCCCCCGGACACCGGACGGGGCCGGAACACCTTGAACTCCTCCTCCCGCTCCTTTGGCGGCGTGCCCGGCGCGGCTGCCCTTTCGAGAGAGACCAGCTCCAGCGCCTTCTTCATGACGTCGTCAACGCCTTCGCCCGTTGCCGCCGAGATGAAGAAGCACTCGCTTCCGGCACGCTTCATCTCCTTCCGCAGCTCCGGGAGGCGGTCCCGGACCTCGGGACGGTCGATCTTGTTCACCACGATGATCCGGGGCTTGTCCTTCAGCGAACCTTCGTATGCCGCCAGCTCCGCTTCGATCGCTTTCACGTCGCGGGCTACGTCGTCCGAGCCCCCGTCCACCAGATGGATGAGCACCTTGGTGCGCTCGATGTGTCTCAGGAAATCGAGCCCCAGCCCCCGCCCGCTGTGTGCCCCCTCAATGATGCCGGGTATGTCCGCGATGACGAAGCTCTCGAACCCGATCTCCACGACCCCAAGCACCGGCTCCAGGGTAGTGAACGGGTAGTCCGCCACCTTGGGCCGCGCACGGGACACCGTGCTCACCAAGGTAGACTTGCCCGCGTTGGGCAGGCCGACGACTCCGACATCGGCTATCAGCTTCAAGTCCAGGACCAGCCACGCCTCCTCCCCCGGCCGTCCTTCATGGGCCCGGCGCGGCGCCTGGTCGGTCGCGGTGGCAAACCTGGCGTTCCCCCATCCACCCCTGCCGCCCCGCGCCACGAGCACCTTCTGGCCGTCCTCGACCACATCCGCGACCTCCACGTCGGGGGCACCATCCTCTCTCCGCCGTACCAGCGTGCCCAGCGGCACCCGGATCAGCAGATCGTCGCCTCTCTTGCCGTGCATCTCCTTTCCCATACCGTGTGCCCCCCGGCTGGCGCGAAACTGCCTCTTGTACCTGAAGTCCAGCAGTGTGGACTTCGATCCATCCCCCGCCAGGTAGACACTGCCCCCGTTGCCTCCATCCCCACCGCTGGGTCCCCCGAACGGCACATACTTCTCGTGGCGGAAGCTGACCACCCCGTTCCCGCCATCCCCACCCTTAACATAAATCAAGGCCCTGTCAATCAACGTTCTGCTCTCTCCCCAGCGTTCCCAATGGTTCTCTTCTCAGGTAATTATAATCTGGATAGGAGAGATGGTGCTAATAATAACAGTAACGCCGTGGCCGGCGTGGACGCAAAGCTCGCCACAGGTGGGCGAATTGTGGAGTCGCTGTGGAGGGAAAGTGGGGAAAGATGAGAATTGTGGATTACTCCGCCACCCGGGGAAGGATGCGGGGTCGCGTCAGCCTCATCCGAAGGAGACATAACAAAACCGAGGTTGTCCACAGAAACACCGAGTTTTCCACGGAAATAGGCGAGTTTTCCACGGAATTATGTCACCTGGACGTTATGTAAGGCGGCGGCTACAACGCCTTGGCGTAGAGGCGCTCCCGGATGTCCAGCAGATCGCGGAGCATCGCGGGGTCCGTGTTGATGTCGTTGGTTATCTTCTGGTACCCGTGGAGGACGGTGCTGTGATCCCTGCCCCCCAGCTCCTTGCCGATCTGGGTCCACGAGCACTGGAGCTCCTCCCGCAAGAGATACATCGCGAGGTGGCGGGCTATGGTCAGGGGCTTGTCGCGTCTCTTGCTCTGGAGGACTTCGGTCGTGAGGCCGTAGTAGCCGGCTACCGACTGGACTATCAGGGTGGGCGTGAGCGAGCGCTTGTGGGCATCGGCGGCTATCTCCGCCAGCGCCTTGGTCACGAGGTCGGTGGTCAGGGGCTCCTTGATCAGCCGGGACTAGGCCATGATGCGGTTCAGCGCCCCCTCAAGCT
>CAZNMB010000208.1:0-4305 GCA_964574095.1 uncultured Dehalococcoidia bacterium | reverse complement strand
CATGTTCCCGTGGTGTCCCTGGACGATGCCGTAGCAGATGCTGAGCCCGAGGCCGGTGCCCTTGCCCACATCTTTGGTGGTGAAGAAGGGATCGAAGACCCTCTTGAGGTCTTTCTCCGGGATGCCGGGGCCGCTGTCGGTGAAGCTGATGTGGATGGACCGGTCGTGCTGCCGCGTCTGGATGAGCAGCCTGCCTCTGCCGTTGGCGCCCGTCATCGCCTGCTCGGCGTTGGCGATGATGTTGACGAACACCTGCTGGAGCTGATGGAAGTCGGCCATCGTCAGCGGCAGGTCCGGGTCCAGGTCGGACTCGACCTCTATGTTGCTCACTCTCATGTGATATGCGTGGAGCTCCAGGCTCTTCATGACGACCTGGTTCATGGAGACGAGCCGCTTCTCCGGCTTGTGCTCGCGCGCAAACGAGAGGAGGTTGCCGGTGATCTTGGAGGCCCGCAAGGCCTCACCGTAGATCGTCTCAAGGTCGCTTGTTGCCGTGGCGTCAAGGTCGGTTCTCTCGCACAGGAGCTGGGCGTATGCCTGGACCGCGGCCAGGGGGTTGTTGAGCTCATGCGCCACGCCTGCCGCAAGCTCGCCGACAGCGGCCAGCCGCCCGGTAAGCTGGAGCTGCTGCTCCATCCTCTTGCGGTCGGTGATGTCGCGGGCGATGACGATGATCTCGATCCGGTCTTCACGCCCTATCGGGAAGTCCGAGACCTCTACCGATATTCGGCCACCGTCCTTCCGGATGAGCTCGAACTCGTTGGGCCCGGTCGGCGCGCGCTTGGCGCATATCTCCAGTACCTTCATCCCCTTGCGCAATTGCTCGTGGGGGACGATTCCCAGCTCGACAAAGGACTTGCCGGTCAACTCCTCTCGCGAGTAGCCGAGCATCCTTTCAGTGGCGTCGTTGGCGTACAGGAACCTGGCCTTCAGGTCAACCGTGAAGATGGCATCGGGGCTGTTGTCCAGGTAGAGCTTCAGTCTCTCCTCCGAAACGCGCAAGGCCTCGGAGGCATGCAGGCGGGCGAGAGCGCTGCCGATCTGCGTGGCGATGACCTCCAGGGCGTCGCGGGCGATGCCGGGCACGTCGTCGAAGGCGTGGGAGGCAACGTTCAGGCAGCCGATCACCTGCTCCGCGTCCCGCACCGGAATGATGGCAATGGCACGCAGCCCCTCGCCGGTTTCCGTGCTCACTGGCGACAGGCCAAGCTCGGAGTATCTGGCGAACACTGAAGCGCCGTCCATGACCAGCCGCGCGTTGGCCGAACCGGCTTCATAGCGGGACGCCGCGGCAACAAACTCTGAGGGGAGCCCTTTGTGGAACACCAGGTAGAGAGCGCCGGTGGCCCTGTCGATCAGGTAGACGCCGCCGCAGTCCATCCCCGAGACCTCGAGCGCGGCCTCCAGGCAAGCCTGCACGCCATCATCCAGCGTTCGGGCAGCGCCCAGCGACATGCTCAGGTCGCGCTGGGCGCGGATCAGGTGCTCCGCCTGCTTGCGCTCCGTTATGTCGCGGAAGTTTACGACTATGCCCGCAATCGCCGGGTCGTGGAGCAGGTTCTTGGCTATGGTCTCCAGGTGTCTCCAGGAGCCGTCGCGGTGCAGCACACGTACTTCGGCTCGACTGACGGCGCCCGGGCTGCTGTCCACTACCCCCGCGAAGAGGTCCGCGGTACGGCTCAAGTCATCAGGATGGACGATTTGGAAGCCGCCAAAGGCGGACATTTCCTCCGGCGTATAGCCGAGCATGTGCTCGACCGAGGGGCTTTCGTACTTGATGGTGCCGTCCCGGTTCATTATGGCGATCACGTCCTGAGCATTCTCGATCAGGGACCGGAAGTGCTCCTCGCTGCGTTGCAGGGCCTGTTCGGCCTCCTTGCGTTCCGTGATGTCCTCGACCATGGCGATGATGAACTGCGGGTTCCCGTCGGCGTCGCGTATGAGGGAAATATTCTGGTGGGCGGAGATCACCGCCCCGTCCTCTCGGATGTGCCGCTTCTCGATGCTGTAGTGGTCCCGCCTTCCCGCGGCGAGGTCCACGAACAGACCGGCGTCCATCATGGCATCGTCCGGATGGAGGTACTTATCGGGTCCCAGGCTCTGAAGGTCTTCCAGCCTGTAGCCGAGCATCTGCTGCAGCGCGGGGTTGATCTCCACCGGCCTGCCGGACATGTCGATGAGCGCCATACCTATCGCGGCCTTGTCGAAGACGGTGCGGAACTGTATCTCGCTCTCGCGCAGGGCCCGCTCCATCAGCTTGCGCTCGGTTATGTCCCTGATGACGACCGACACGGCGGGCCTGCCCGCGTATTCGATGAGCCTGGCTCCGAACTCAACGGGACACTCGCTCCCATCCCTGCGGACCAGCGTGGTCTCGTACTGGGGCGGCACGATCTGGCCGCGCCTTCTTCTCGAGTGCATCTTGCCGAGGTGTTCCACGATGCCGGCGGGGAGCAGGGAATCAATGGTCTTGCCGATCACCTCGTCCGGGCTGTACTCGAACATCTCCGCAACGATGGCATTGGCAAAGACGACCCGCCCCTCCTGGATTACGCAGTAGCCGTCGCTCATCTCCTCGACGAAGCGCCTGAATTTCTCCTCCGACTCGCGCAGCGCCTGCTCGGCCCTCTTCCGCTCCGTGATGTCAATGAAGGAGGAGATCGTCTGGATGGGGTTGTTGCTGCTGTCCTTGAGAATGCTGGACAGCACCTGTATGTATATGGGCGTGCCGTCCTTTCGATGCGCTGTCAGTTCGCCCTCCCAGGCCTCGTTGACGGTCATCGACCTCGAGACGTCAGTGGCGACTCTCGCATCTTCCGGCGCCAGGAGCTTCGTGTAGGGCTTCCCCACCAGCTCTTCCTTCGTCTCGTTCCCCCACATCTTGAGGCAGGCCTTGTTGACGAAGGTTATCTTGCCGTTCATGTCGGACATGGCGATAGCGTTGAGGGAGTTCTCCAGCGCGTTCTCCTTGACGCGCAGCTGGTCTTCGGCTTCTTTGCGCTCCGTGATGTCACGCATGTTGACCACCACGCCGGCCATGGCCGGGTTATCAAGGAAGTTGCTGCCGATGACTTCCAGACTGCGCCACGTGCCGTCGTTGTGCAGCGCGCGCACCTCAATCCGCGCGGAAGAGCCGGGGCTGGCAACCACTTCAGCGAAGGCCTTCGCTGCCGCGGGCAGGTCCTCCGGGTGCACGAAGCCGAACACGTCCTCGCCCGTTCGCTCCCCCGGTGCGTAGCCCAGAACACGTTCAATCGACGGGCTTTCGTAGCGAAGCTTCCCGTCCCGGTCGAGCACGATTATGACGTCCTGGGAGTTATCGATCAGCGAGCGGAAGTAGCGCTCGCTGCGGTCCACGGCCCGCCGCATCCGTTCCCCTTCTCGTTGCCAGCGTCTCGTGATGTCGCGGGCGACGGTGATGAACTGCGAGGGACATGGGTATACCATCCGACCTTCACGGTGATGAACTCGGGCGGGTCTTTGTGGGGCACGCGGGAGATGGAGAACTCGACGTGAGTCGTGCTCCCGTCTTTTCGCTTTACCTCGGTCGTGCCGAGGAAGCGGCCCTGCTTCTCGGCCACCGCGTAGACCGTTTGCGCCAGCTCCGGAGCGCGAATGTCATCCGAAATGAGAAAGCCCGTCCTCTTCCCAATGAGTTCGTCCTTCGTGTAGCCGAAGACATCTTTGACAGCGTCATTGCACCAGACAAGTACCCCGCCGCGCGACCGCAGGACGGCATCGCCGATGCTGTTGAGGAGCGCAATGCTGTCTTCGGCGGGTCCCCAGAGGTCCGCGCTCGCCGGGCCGTAGTTGTCCGGCCGAGGCGTCGCACGGCGGGCCGGCGTCTTCACTGACTTCCGATGTGTCGGCATATCTCTTGTGCCTACGCTGCGAGCGGGAGCGCCAGTCGCCGCCGCTGAGCCTGCGCCGCTCCTGGAGCCTTCCGGCCCTCCTGTGGATCCCGGCTACGGTCACGTCGCCCGCTGCGTCGCCATAGTCATCCAGGCTTCTCACACGTCTTTCTCAATCAGCGTGCGTTGTCTCGAACATCCACTTGTGGCAGCGGGCCCCAAACAGCCTAAGCATACTTGTCGTATGGTAGGCATGCTATGGGCTTTTCGGGCAATAGGCTCCGGTAAGATCGTACTTCCCGCTATGGCGTAGGTTGGGGACGAGGGCACCGCGAACGAACGGGCACCTGGCGCTCATGTGCGGCTCGGAGGAGCCCGGCCCGGCACTTGGGGCTGCTGAGGGTGAATAGGGTCAGAC
The DNA here is from genome assembly GCA_964574095.1 of uncultured Dehalococcoidia bacterium. Taxonomy (GTDB): domain Bacteria; phylum Chloroflexota; class Dehalococcoidia; order SZUA-161; family SZUA-161; genus SZUA-161. The sequence goes on along the minus strand of CAZNMB010000208.1, from coordinate 36 downwards.
ACATGTCGGACACCAGCAGGGGAAATGAAAGGACGG
>CAZNMB010000207.1:0-4315 GCA_964574095.1 uncultured Dehalococcoidia bacterium | reverse complement strand
CCTGCCGATAGCTGGAACCGGGAGCGGAAGAGGGCGTAGAGGGACGCCGCCATGAAGAAGGTGTACACCGCGTCCATCTGCCCCCAGACCGCCTGGTTGTATATCGTCGCCGGGTTGAAGGCATACAGCGCCATGACCGCCAGAGCGACCTTGAAGCTGACCTTCTGGCGCAGGAAGAGGAAGATCAGCAGGGCCGTGCCCAGGTCAAACAGGGCCGCGGGCAGCTTGACGAAGAACGGGGTGACCTCCGTGCCCATGGCAAGGGCCAGCTTGCCGAAGATCCAGAAGACGTAGATGTTGAGCGGAGGGTAGTCCGACCAGTTGTTGTCGTAGAAGTGGCGGATGCCGCCGTCGGCGGCGCCGTTGAACCACCACTTGAAGAGGCCCATGTCGCAGTCGCACCAGTGGAAACGGGCCAGCAGCAGTCGCAGGACCAGCGACGCCACAAGGACGAGCGCCACGAGCGCGATCTGCCCGCGCGGCTTCGCTATCCCGGCCCGGAACCTAGCCGCAAGACCTGGGTCCATTTGCATGCCTACCAGCATAGACTAATCCGGCACGACATGGTATACCACGGCTCCCTGACCTTCGAAGACCGGCTCGTAGCTCTGCGGACTGTCAGCGAACTTCTCCAGCCCTTGCTCTGCATACCGGCCCCTCTCCTGAGCCCCCACGTAGACATACTCCACGTCGTACCTCTTGAGCAGCTCTCTGGCCTCGGCTTCGTCCGTTGTCTGATAGATGGTGTCGACATCCGTGTCCCGCCCCGCGACCTTGTCCCAACCACCGCGCCACATCACCTCGTGCGTCACCCAGCCCACCACCGTCGGCAGCCCGGTCATCGTGGAGATGACGGACGTGAACTCGTACGTGCCCCCTGGCGCTTCCAGTATGACCGGTGACCCGTCCACGTGCCCGTTCAGCCAGAGAATGGCCTCGTACGCGCCCGGATCGCGTCCCTCCACGTAGGCCAGGCCGTCCAGCGTCCCCCTGCTCTCCCCGAACAGGTCGCGCTGCCCGCTGGCCCAGCCCACAGTCAACCCGATCGGCTGAATCGCAGATGCGGCGACGAAGATGAGCAGCAGCGCCGTCCACGCGATCCTCAGCCTGCGCCCGAGCTTTCTCCGCACCCAGAATACGCCATACGCCGACGCTATCGCAAGCAAGACCCACACCTGCAGGTACAGCTTCATTACGGTGTTGTACCTCTCCCACGGGTCGGAGTAGGCATCGCTCACATAGACGATCTCACAAAGCAGCGCGATCAGCGCCCCCATCAGTATGAGGAGCAGCACGAACCGGGTCTCCGTTTTCGACTGCGCCCTGAGTACGTACCAGCAGCAGCCCACGATGAGCGGCACGAGCAGCAGCACAAGCTCGAATCCCCACAGATAGGCGAGCAGCGCCGCCACGATCATCAAGGCCACGGAGAGAACGACCACCCTCTCGCCCAGCATCCTGCGCGCCGACAGCGCGCAGAAGAACGACAGAATGGCGAACACGAACAGTCCGAACAGCTCCACGAAATCGATCAGGTCCGTTCTTGGGCCTACCAGCCCGAGACCTTCAACGCCGGTACTTCCTCTCGAGATGAAGTACGGCAGGTACAGCAGCGCACTCAGGCCGACCACGCCGACGAGGGCCGCGACGCCCTTCCTCGTCAGATCGCGCCTTAGCAGGAGAAAGGCGAGGACGGCGAGCGCCGCGTACGTCGGGTACTCCCACGTGTTGGCGAGGGCGAAGAACCCCAGGCTGACGCCGAGGACGAGAACGTTCACCGGGGAAAGCCACTTGACAGCCCCTTCGTCGGGATGGCCTCCCTTGACGAGGGCGAAAACGATCGTGATGAACATGACCTGGAACGGTATGCTCATCGTGTGCGCGTGGAGGTCGCCCTGGAGGAATGCGTAGTACGGGTAGGTGTTCCCCGTGTGCGGTATGACCCCGGCTGACAGGTTGTAGGTGCGAAGCCACTCAATGAAGCTGGGCGCCTGCCGGGCGGCGTGGCCCATGACCTCCGAGTCCGAGACATAGGCCGCAAGCTGAAAGGCCCCCGACAGGTATCCCAGGAGGCAGACGAAGGCGACGCTGACCAGGCCGTAGGCCCTCCGCCGCGTCAGGCTGTACCCCAGACCGTAGGAGGCCGACACGGCCAGGGCGAAGAACATCGCCACGCCCAGGTTGTAGGAGATGCTCGCCGGGACCCTCGACAGCATGGTGAGGATGGCGACGAGAAGCTGTCCGCCGTAGTAGTAGGGAAGGCTGGCGCCGGCGAGCCAGGGGTCGGCCGGAGGGAAGTGACCGCTGCGCAGAACGGACTGCAGGAACGCGAAGTCCATGAAGTCTTCGGAATACCGGAAGAAGATGTCCGGCTTGGACCTCACGAACACCAGAAACAGGACGAAGGCCGCCGCGAAGAGGGCCTCGGTTGTCAGAATCGACCGCCAGGGCAGGCCTCTCAAGCTCAGGCGCTTTCTGCCGACGAAGAGCGATACCGCCGCCAGGAGCAGGAAGGCAATGGAGATGTTGGCGTACCCGAAGCCGATGATCCTCGCGCTCGCCAGCAGCCAGGAGAAGTAGGTTATCAGCAGCAGCCCGAGCAGCTTGGAGATGCCGTAGCCCCGGTCCGCAAGCCTGCCGCACACCCTGGACACCAGAGGGAAGGCCGCCAGGCCGATGACGACCAGCAGGAGCCACCATACAAAGGCATACGCCACCTGTATCATCGCTTCCGCCTATGCGAGTCCAAGAGATGTGGTCCCGCCATGCCTCCTCCGGCTAAGAGAAGGTCTCCCTGCCTACGGCGTCCAGAACCAGTCGAACTTGTTGAAACACAGGGTGCCCCAGAGGTTGATGAGGCAGCTCAATGTGATGACCGCTACCTTGAGGCCGTCGAGACGGTGCCGCATGCCTGACGCCACCAGGATCACCATGAACGGCAGGAGGTCCAGGCTGAAGCGGTACCCGAACTGGAGAAACCCGGTCACTCCGTACGTCACCAGGGGGAGGGATACGAGCACAAGGCCTGCCAGGGCCGCGGGGACAAACCGGTCCTTCCAGCGGGCGCGAAACATGTAGAGCAGGGCCGGGGTGGTGAAGAACAGCGCCAGGCCCATGAAGCTCGGCTTGAAGTACGGGAACTGATCGACGCGCACCGGCCCGCGGAAGAAGATGGCCTCTATCTGGCGGGGGATGTAGCTCAAGTCGAACAGCCCCTCCGAGAACAACGGCTGGTCTACGAACTGTCCGCGCTCGTACCCAAGCGTAAGCGTACCGTACTCGCCGTAGGTATAGAGAAGGTACAGCCCTCCCATCACGCCCAGCCCGAGGGCGAACAGCGCCAGCTTGCGGAGCAGGGCCCGGCGACCGCCGGCGCCGACGCCCACGGTATAGGCGAAGAACGGAAAAGCGAGGAAGGTCGGCAGACGCGACAGCCCGGCCAGGCCCACGAGAAGGCCGACAAGCCACGGGCGGTTCCTGCCCGTCGTCTCGACCAGGGCAGCCATGAGGAAGAAGACGGCCGACGCGTGAGCCATCGTCCACACGCTGCCGGCCGAGGCCGCCCACCACAGGTTGGTGCCGAAAGCGACCAGCACGGCCATGGCAACCTTGAACCGCAGCTCCCAGCCCATCTGCGTGGCAGCAACCCAGAACAGGCCCACGGCCGACGCCCCAACCATCATGGAGACGATGGCCTGATTGGTGCTGAGCCCCCAGATCGCGACCCACGGCAGGAGAAAGAGGGTGGGCGCCGGGGGATTGATGACGTATCCCTTCTCCCCGAATCTGGCCAGCTCCAGCCACGAAGGCGCGTTATCGAGGTACAGGCGGCCGTGCAGGAAGGCGTCGCACAGGCGAACGAAGTGGTCGTACGGGGTGGTATCGTGGCTGGTTATGAAGTAGATGACGAAGACGAAGACCGCGACGCAGAGGGCCTGGAACCACTTGCTGGGGGCCGCCCGGTACTTGAGGAACGCGGCAGTCTGCTCCAAATCCGTCTCCGACCGAAGTTTACAACAGCTTACACCAGACGGGCGCAGCCATTCAAGACCGGCCCCGCGCCAAAGCGAGCGAGTTTGCTGCGCATACCCCCGGCGGCGGCGCGGGGCGCAGGTCGCGGGTTGACACGGTGGGTCCTGTGTGTAGCGTCGTGACTCATATCACGACGAAAGGCCCGGTGCCACAGGGGTGGCAACGCTACATCTCATCGTCATTCCCGCGCAGGCGGGAATCCACCGGAATCACGGGCAGGATGCCCATGCCACCTCCTATCATTCCCACTGCCCGCGCTGGCGGGCACAAGCTGCGCCGGAAC
>CAZNMB010000206.1:0-4317 GCA_964574095.1 uncultured Dehalococcoidia bacterium | reverse complement strand
GCGTCTCCGATGGTCGGCGCCTCGAGGCTGAGGGTGAGGTTCTGGGGGTAGGCCGTGGGGCCCAGGAGGGTTCCGATCCTCGTCTTCAGTCGGCGATGTCGGTCCTCGATGGCGTAGTAGAGGACGCTGCCCTGCTCGACCCCCCTCTCGATCATGCTGCGGATGAAGCGCATGTAGGCCTCGTGGTCCCGACGCAGCCGGTCGGATATCGCGGCGTCGTCGATCTCGGAGATGGCCTGGAACTGCACTTTGACCTCGTCCGGATGGGCGACTATCAGGCAGTGGAAGGTCCGGGCCATGTTCCGCAGGGCCTGAAGCGCGTCCTCCTCCGCGCCGCCCTCCTGCCGCAGCCGGGAAATCATCCTCTCGGCCATGTCCTGCAGTATCTCGATGAATATCGATCTCTTGGAGGGGAAGTGCTTGTAGATCGTGGCCTCCGAGATGCCCGCCTCGGCGGCGATATCGGCCACCCTCGCCTTGCCGTAGTTGGACCTGGCGAACACCTTGACCGCGCACTTCAGGATCTGTTTCCTTCGTTTCTCGGCGGTGAGCCGGTTTCTGGGGCCCGTCATCGGCCGTTCCTCTCAGGTAAGTGAGTAATCACTTATATGATGGACCGCTTCCCGCCGGATGTCAAGCCCCCTTTGTGCACCTGGCAGACGGTACGAGCGCGCCGGGTAGGATGTGCGCCGGCAGGAGACGCTGTCGGAGTGAAGAGGGCGGACCGACGGGGAAGGGCAGGCGGGGCGAGGCGCATCGCCCGCAGATTGAGTCCGGGTGTTCGGCGGACAGGGTGGCTTGGAGCGGATGCCCCAGGTGAGGTTGAAGGAGATGCCTCAGCCTCACCGGTCTTCGGAGGGGCCCGGTGTATCCGGCAGCACGAGTCCCTCTCCCTCGGCGGGGGAGGCTAGGCGAGGGTGAATACTGGCTGAGCCAGCCGGTGAGACCGCGCACTAGCTGAGATTCCCGATTATCTCCTCGACTACCGCGATATGCCACTTCTCCTGTTCCGCCACCTTGCGCAGTGAGGGGGCCAATCGCTCGCCAGCGCCGTCGGCTGCTTCATTATGCAATCTGAGGGCTAATTGCTCCAACGCCAGTTGCTTCTTGAAGAACTCCGCGAGGTCCAGGGGTTCCGGCAGTGGCTCGAAGTTGGGGAACGGGGCGACGCCCCCAAGCTCGGTGATGGCTCTGGCTACGATGTCGGCGTGCCGGATCGAGTCCTGTCCCAGAAGGTCTGCTCTCGTCGCCAGCGCCTCGGTCGGCAGCATTCTAGCTATCCGCGGGTAGTGAATTATCATCCCGTACTCGACCTCCAGGGCGCGCGAAAGGACTTCTATCACGTGCTGTGCCGCCTCTGTCTGCGTCATTCCCGCGCCTCCTGCGCTTCGCCTCCGTCCGGTTGTCCGCCCCACAGCCAGGGGTTCTCGATCCCGCGCACCCCCGTCGTTTCAAGTGTACACACGGGGGCTTACAAACGCGTTAACTCCGTTCCCGCAGGGATTACAGGAAGATGACAAAGGTCGCCTTTCCGCCGCAAGGACGGCATCCGGTCCACGTGAGGCAGGAGAAGGGCCGGCAGGTGACGCGGTGGCCATGCCGGGACAATCCCTCCGCCGGGCTATTGAAAGTCAGGCGGTCGATGGCATAGAATAGGTTCGTTCGGGCGGGTGCGCGCCGCTCGGGAGAGGGGCGCGAGGCCATGATAGATTCAGGGAGGGATGACCGGAATGGATCTCCTCATCAAGGGCAAGAACATGGAGGTCGGGGACAACGCGGAAGAGTACATTCGCGGCAAGATCGGCAAGCTGGAGCGGCACCTCCCTGACCTTGAGGAGGTCAAGGTCGAGCTCACGCAGGAGATGACGAAGGCGGCTGAGAACCGCTACGTTGTGCAGGTGACGATCAATACTCACGGTGCCCTGCTGCGGGCGGAGGAGAGGGCGTCCAACATCACCGCCGCCGTTGACAGCGTCGTCGATGTGCTCAGCCGCCAGATCGAGCGGTTCAAGGGCAAGCTCTACCGCAGCAAGCGCAGGACGCTCTCCAAGGAGCAGATCGTGGCCGAGCTGGCCCCGCCCGAGCCGGAAGCGCCGGTGGAGGAAGGGAAGGGCATCGTCAAGGTCAAGCGCTTCCCGGTGAAGCCCATGTCCCCGGAGGAGGCGGTGGAGCATATGGAGCTGCTGTCCCACGACTTCTTCATCTTCTTCAACGCCGACAACGAGCAGTTCAGCGTACTGTACAAGCGCGGTGACGGCGACTACGGCCTCATCGAGCCCGAGCTCGCCTAGAGGATCGCCTCGCGACCGCCGAGCGGAGCCCCTGACCTATGGAAGACCTCGCGCGGAACCTTGCCGACTGGATCAGAGAGCAGGTCATTGAGGCCGGCTGCAAGGGGGTGGTCTTCGGCCTCAGCGGAGGCGTTGACTCCTGCGTCGCCGGAGCCCTGTGCCGCCGCGCCTTTCCCGACACCTGCCTCGGGGTGCTGATGCCCTGCTACAGCGCCGCAGCGGATGCTGAAGATGCTGAGCTGGCAGCCCGGGAGCTGGGCATTCCCACGGCGACCGTGGTGCTGGATGGTGTCCTCGATGCCTTGCTCGCGGCCCTGCCCGGCGTGGAGGGCGGCCCCGGAGACAGGAGGCTCGCCGAGGCCAACCTGAAGCCGCGGTTGAGGATGGCCACGCTCTACTACTTCGCCAACCACCAACATTGCCTCGTGGTGGGCGCGGGAAACCGGAGCGAGATCACCGTCGGGTACTGCACCAAGCACGGCGACGCCGGCGTGGACATCCTGCCCCTGGGGAACCTGCTCAAGAGCCAGGTCCGTGACCTGGCGCGGCATCTCGGCGTCCCCCGCCGGATCATCGAGAAGCCGCCTTCGGCCGGCCTCTGGGAAGACCAGACCGACGAGGGCGAGATGGGGCTCACCTATGCGGAGCTCGACCGCTACCTGGCTACCGGCGAGGCTGCGGAAGAGGTCCGCCTCAAGGTGGACGCGCTGGCCCGCATCGCTCTCCACAAGTCGTCCTCTCCCCCCGTTCCCCCGTTTTGACAGCGAAGCTGTCATATGGGACAATATTGGGGCTGCATTCTCCGAAACCGGAGCCCGTTCTCAAGAAGCCGTTGAAAGGAGCCCTGTGCCATGGCTGGTGACAAAGAGAAGCCCCCCATGCTTGACAGCTACCGCGTCCTCGACCTGGCCGACGACAGCGGGGCCCTGTGCGGCAAGGTCCTTGCCGAGCTGGGCGCCGACGTGGTGAAGGTGGAGCCGCCCGGCGGCGACCACTCCCGCAATGTCGGCCCCTTCCATCACGACACCCCCGACCCCGAGAAGAGCCTCAACTGGTTCGCCTTCAACCTGAACAAACGGGGCATCACCCTCAACCTCGAGACCAGGGACGGGCAGGATATCTTCAGGCGGCTGGCCAAAGAAGCCGACTTCGTCATCGAGACCTACCGGCCCGGCTACCTGAACGGGCTCGGCCTGGGGCACAAGCACCTGAGCAAGATCAACCCGCGGATCATCATGACCTCGATCACTCCCTACGGCCAGACCGGGCCGTACGCCAAGTTCAGCTCCCCCGACCTGATCACGATGGCGATGGCGGGCTACGTGTTGATCTGCGGCGATTCCGACCGGCCCCCGGTGCGGTTCAGCAGCGACCAGTCGTACTACCAGGCCAGCGTCCAGGCGGCCGGCGGCACTCTGATCGCCCACTACCACAGAGAGCTCACCGGCGAGGGACAGCACGTGGACGTGTCGATGCAGGAGGCCATGGTGTGGACCCTCTGCTACGCCCCCCATGACTGGTACCTGCTCAAGAGCCTTCTGCATACCAGAGAGGGCGCTTTCTGGAGGCGGCTCGGGGTCACCTACAGGCTTATCTGGCCGTGCAAGGACGGCTACGTCTGCTACCGGCTGCTGATGGCCCAGCCGGGCGCGAGCGTGATGAACGACCTCATCGCCTCGATGAACAAGGAGGGGTTGGGGGAGAACATGAAGGACATCAGCTGGACCACGCTGAGCTTCACCGAGGTGTCTCAGGACAAGATCGAAGAGTGGGAAGCCGAGATCGGCAAGTATTTCCTCAATCACACCAAGAAGGAGCTCCACGAAGAGGCGGTGAGGCAGAGGAACGTGATCCAGCCCGTGAATACGTCGAAGGACCTCCACGAGTCCCCGCAGCTCGCCGCCAGGGACTTCTGGGTACAGGTGGAGCACCCCGAGCTGGGCGAGTCGATCTCCTACCCCGGCCCCTACTCCAAGTCAACCGGCACGGCGTGGAAGAAGGGGAACAGGGCCCCCCTCATCGGGGA
>CAZNMB010000205.1:2041-4322 GCA_964574095.1 uncultured Dehalococcoidia bacterium | reverse complement strand
CACCATCGTTGGATAGCTCACGAGACAACCTCGTGGTCCCCGGAACCCGGACCACGGCCCAGCGCCGTCTCCACCTGCGGTGGGTCCCAAGGGTCAGGCAGCAACCGGTTCTTCGCCTTGCATGAGCCGAGGAAGTGGCGAAGGCCCGGCAGAGTACCTGCCATGTCGCTTGGCTGAATAATGAGTGAACATTCAGTCACCACGCGCTGCCGTGCGCCGACGGAGGGCTCGATGCTATCCGACCATGCCCGCCAGAGCCGCGATGCCGATCCCCAAGCCAATGCTGGCGATGCTCAGGGCCACCGCCAGCAAGAGCCGCCTGTCGAGCCGTGCTCCGGCTGTGGGGACCGGCTGCTGCGTCTTCTGCCCGACTTCACCCGATGTCTTGGTCTTCACACCGGCGGTAGCAGCGTCCACCGCTTCCTTGACGCGCGCCTTGAGATCACCTGCCAGCTTCTCCTCGACGGCCTTCCTCATCCCTGCGGCGAGCTTCTTCTCGATGTCCTTTCTGGCGGCAGCGGCACTCTTCTCCGCGCTCTTGGCTATGTCCGCGGCCAGCCCGGACCTGATCTCCTGCTTCAACGCACCTGCAACCCGCGCCTCGACATCCTTCGTGATCTCCTGGCGCATCTCCCTCAGGGCCTCGCGGTCAACCGCCGAACCGTCCTTCCCGCTGGCCTTCCGGTCGCCAACGACGCGCTTCTCCAGGTCCTTCCCCAACTGCGCCGTAGCTCGCGCAACCTCGCCTTTGACCGATCGCGAGATGCTGTCCGTGATCTCCGCCCGGAGCGCCCCGGCAACGCGCTGCTCAAGGTCCTTCTGCATATCCCCGGTGAGCTTCTGCCATTCCTTCCTCGACTCGGCGGCGTCTCCGTCCTTTCTCTCCGCCTTCAGCTCTCTGGCTAGGCGCTCCCCGACATCCCTCTTAACATCTTCCGCCAGATTCGCGACGTGATCGCGGATCTCCGCCGATATCCGCCCCCGGACGTCCGACTTCAGCTCGTCGATGATTCGCTCTTCCACGGCTTTTGCGATCTCGCCGCTCATCCAGCTCTCGACGGTCTGCTTGACCTCACCGGTGATCCTCTCGATGTGCTCGCGGATCTCCGCGCTGATCCTGTCAACGCTCTCCTGCTTCCACGTGTACTCGACGAGCGCCCTGATCGCTTCGATCTCGCTCGACTCAGGATCACTCATTGTCGCCTCCCAGCGGATCACCAGAGCTCACAGCCGAACCGCGACACGGGCCCATCCGCCCACTTCTCTACGCGGACTCCGGTCTCTGTCCGACAGTGTGTGGTATTATATAGGGCACCATACTGCATGGCAAGTAGCGCCGACAGCGCGGAGCCTTCAACAATGCCCAAGGCGGCCCTGATCCTGCTGCTCGCCCTGGCAGCCCTCGTCTCCATTGGCAACGAAGCTGCCGCCGAGGAAACGGGGGTGTGCCGCTTCACCGGCACCGTAAAGCTGGGTGGCGCCGACGTGCCCGACGGGACCGTAGTCAGGGCAATCGTCGGCGACGACGTCTACACCACGACCACCCCGACCGGCTACGGACCCTCAACCTACTCCATCGAGGTCCGCCCAGTCGGCGGAGCGGGCTACCCGGAGAAGACCGAGGTGCGCTTCACCATCGACGGCCATGCGGCGGACCAGATGGGCAGCTTCCAGGACGGCGAGAACATCAGATGGGACCTTACAGCCGCGCGTCCTCCGACGACTCCGGCTCCGGACGGCTCCGGTTCCTCTCCGGGCGCGTCACTGGTTGCGCTCATCGTAGTCACCTTCATAGCCCAACTCTCCGCAGTCGGCGGAGTCGCCTATCTCGCGGTCACCGGCTGGTCCCGGTAGCCCGCCGCCGGGAAACCGCTCCAATCAACGCCCTCCGAGCCACAAGTCAGGCGTTTTCTGCGAACCCGCCGAAGGAATCGGAGGATAAGTCAGGTAGGGTCAGGTCCGAGCATGGCCCCCTCCCGCCACGGAGAGCCGTGCCCTGTTTGCCTTCACTCAGGCAAACGGCTAAACTCGGGACTGCGTAGACCTGTGGCCGGCTGGATCACCCGAGACAAAGAGGTCGACTGAAGATGCCTGACGCGCTGGACTTCTCGAGCCTCTCCCTGGGATGGCTCCTCGCCGTCATCCTGGTGTCCGCTCTGTTCGGCGTGGGCGGGTACTTCATCGCGTCCCGGAGGATCAAGCAGCCCCTGGTGACCTTCTTCGCGCGGTTCGCGGTGGTCTTCCTACTGCTCATTGTGATCGAGGCTGTAATCCTGACCCT
>CAZNMB010000205.1:0-2031 GCA_964574095.1 uncultured Dehalococcoidia bacterium | reverse complement strand
CCTTGCCCCGTCTGTTCACGAAGCGATAGGCCACACGACCGCAACACTGGTCGGCGGCTTGCTGGGAGTCGTTGGCGTGACCGAGTCTGTCTCCGGGTCCACGATCGCCCTGGAGGAACCGTTTCTGCTGTTCAGTATCGATGCCGCCTGCCTCGGCGGCCTGCTGCTCTGGGCCTATGCGGCTCTCGTCCTGGCCGAGTCAAAGGCGACTGCCCGGCAGCGCACCACCGGCATCGTCATCGGAATCGCAATACTGCTCGGCTTCAACTTCTTTCGGATTGTGTCCAGCATATACCTGCAATGGCTCACGGAGGTCCGGGTCCACGACTACTTCTACCTCGTCAACATGCTGGTCGTGCTTCTGGTCTGGGCAGGATGGGTGCGGACCTTGAGGCCCGGTCGCCCCGCGCGCGCGACGGCGACTCCTCAACGCGGCCTCAGGCCGGGGCCGCAGAGCGACTAGGATTCCGGCCTGTCAGCGGGTCGGGGCGTCTCAGTCGGGCGAATCTCCGGTCGGTTGCATGCCTCCCACCGCTTCCAACAGCAGGGGCAGTATCTCACCGGTCTTCCCCTGGATGATGTAGTCCGACACGCCTTCGTCCGTGAGCGGAGTCCTCTCAGCATTCACCTCGACGATCGTCACACCCCGCCCCTTGCCCAGTCTGGCCCCGCGCGGCAGTCCGGCGAACGGGTAGACCACGGCGGATGTGCCGCATATGATCATGAGATCACAACTGAGAGACTCCTCTTCCGCTTTCTCCATGACGTCGGCGGGTATCGGTTCCCCAAAATGCACGACGTCGAGCTTGAGCGCGTTCCCGCAGCCACACCGCGGCGGGAGGGTCGCCAGAGAGACGTCCTCCAGCGGGAACCTCGAGCCGCAGGACGGGCACCGCGCCTTCTGAACACTGCCGTGGTACTCGACTACGTTCCGGCTCCCGGCCCTGGGTTGAAGACCGTCTATGTTCTGCGTGATGACACACTTCACCAGACCCAGCCGCTCCAGTCCCGCCACGGCGCAGTGTCCGGCGTTGGGCTCCGCCTTGCGCACCTCGACGTAGAACGCCCCATGCCCGCCCTTGTCTCCCGATATCTCGCGCCAGTACGATGCAGGATTGGACAGGAAGAGCCCGTATCGCTCGTAGGCCCTTGCCTCAGCTTCAGGATCCGTTGTCCAGAGACCGCCGGGTCCTCTGAAGTCCGGGATTCCCGACTCGGTTGACATGCCCGCCCCCGCCAATACGATGGCGTGTCTGCTGTTCACCAAGTTGCCCGCTGCCCGCTCGATCAGTTCACGCATTGCCCGACCCTGTCACCCAGCCCGGAGCCATTAGGCCGCCCACCCCTACAGGCCGCGCATGGACTCCGGTCGAAGCAGCCTCTCGTCTCCGCGCTCGAGCACGCCCTCCAGTTCCTCGATCATCCTGCGCTTCTCCTGCGGCAGCCTGCCCCGTATCGAGAGATAGTTGGAGGCGTGCATCGAGCTGAAGAAGCAGTCGCTGAAGGTGGAACTCTCGATGATCCCCTTGAGCTCCTCCAGGAACTCAAAGGGTGAGATGAGAGCAAAATCGCCGCGCCGCCACTCATCGTAGAGGGGTGTGCCCGGAACCAGAGTCAGCGTCAGAGCGCCCACGAACTCCGGATCGATCTCCGACAGAGCTCTCGCCGTCTCCAGCACGTGCCCGCCGCCCTCAGCCCCACCCAGACCCAGGATCACCGTCAGCGACAGCGTGATCCCGGCCTGTTTCGCCTTCCTGCCCGCCTCCACCAGCTCATCGTGGTCTACGCCCTTCCCTATCCTTCGCAGCACCTCGCTGTCGCCGCTTTCGACCCCCGTGTAGACGATCCCCAGCTTCAGCTCGCGCAGCGCCGCAAGCTCGTCCACGCTCCGTCTGAGAAGGTCCTGCGGGGTCGCATAGCTCCCGATCCGCTCCAGGCTGGGGAACTTCTCGTTCAGGTAGCCGAGAACCTCAACGAGCCGGGGATACGGGTACACGAGCGCGTCGCCGTCCTGAAGAAACACCCTCCTGC
>CAZNMB010000204.1:0-4323 GCA_964574095.1 uncultured Dehalococcoidia bacterium | reverse complement strand
TTCCTGGGGCCGAAGCCGTCGTTCACGGTGGAGGAGTATGCCCTAAGGAGCTACTGGGAGATCGTCCCCTTCATCCTCCTGGGCATTCTCGCGGGACTGCTGGCGGTCGTATTCATACGCTTCTTCTTCAGAGTCGAGGACTTCTTCGAAGGGCTCAAGCTGCCTCCGTTTCTGAAGCCGGCGCTGGGTGGAATCGCTATCGGCGCCATTGGGTTCTACTACTCAGGCATATTTGGGGTCGGCTACGGGGAAGGCTATGGCCCCGGCGGCGCATTTGTCACTTCGGGGCCTGTGGACGCCATCCTGGCCGGGCAGATCGGGCTTGGTGTCCTGGTGGCGCTTCTCTTCCTGAAGATGATAGCCACGTCGGTCACGCTGGGCAGCGGTGGCAGCGGCGGCGTGTTTGCCCCGTCGCTGTTTATCGGTGCGGCCCTCGGTGGGGTGTTCGGCATCGTGGCGGCCAGGATCTTCCCGGATGTGATATCAAGTTCCGGCGCGTACTCCCTGGTGGGAATGGGGGCCTTCTTCGCTGCCATGGTGCAGGGGCCGATCACGGCCATTGTGCTTCTGGTCGAGATGACGAGGGACATCGAGATGCTCCTGCCCGTGATGACGGCCGTCGTGTTCGCCACGATCACCGCTCGGGCGCTCAGCCACGATTCCATCTACACCCTCAGGCTCAGGCGGCAGGGCATAGACATCCACCGTCGGGAAGCCGGCATGGTGATGCGAAGCGTGACAGTTGGAGAAGCGATGACTCGTACCTTTCCGACGGTTCCACCCGACATGCCGGTGAGCCAGCTCATGGAGAGGCTGGCCCGGACTGCTCATCACGGGTTCCCGGTTGTTGACAAGGAGGGGCATCTGGTGGGCGTGGTCACGCTGTCCGATGTCGAAGCCAGAATCACCGGCGACAGCGAGAGCGCGGTGGCTGATCTCAAAGTGGAGGACATAGCCACCAAGTCTCCGATCGTTGCCTACCCGGACCAGTCCCTCTACGACGCGCTGGTGGCGCTGGGCGCGTTGGACGTAGGGCGCATCCCGGTTGTGGACCGCGAAGACCGAACGAAGCTCTTGGGAGTCCTGCGCCGGCATGATATCATAAGAGCATACACCAGGAAGATTGGAGAGACTTCAGGTGGTGGCAGAGGCCACAGAGACGGTTGGCCGTCCACAGGTGTGTGAGAAGCCGATGGGGTCCCGAGGCGGGGGGCTCATCGACTACATCACTGTTCTGAAGCCGCGCGAGACGGTGCTGCTCGTCTTCATCGGGATTTGCGCGGCTGTGATTGCCGGACAGGGCGGCGCTCCGTGGGATGTCCTGCTGCTCGCTCTGGTGGCGCTGACCCTGGGAAGCGCCGGCGCCAACGGCATCACCAACTACCTGGACCGGCATGTGGACGCCAGAATGCTCAGGACTCACCTGCGCTCGCTGCCGGCGCTGCGCATCGTCCCTCCGAGGAGGGCGCTGGCCTGGAGCGTTGTCCTGGTTATCGGGGCTCTCGTCGCAGCCTGGTTTCTGGACCCCCTCTGCTTCGTCTTCGGCCTCACCGGCACCGTCGCCGCGTCGGTCTTCCGCAAGAGGGTCATGTGTGTCGTCCAGGGCGGCATTGCGGGCTGTGCGCCGGTGCTCATCGGATACGTCGCGGTCACCCATCAGCTCGATCTGACCATACTCTTCCTCTGCATCCTCATCGCGGTATGGATACCCCTGCATGTCTGGAGCGTCATGGTTGCCCATCGGGAGGACTATCTGCAGGCGGGAGTCGCCTACTTCCCCATGACGTGGCAGGCCAGGGATGCGATCAAGGTGCTGATGGCCCTGTCGGTTCTGCTCTACGCCGCATCGCTCGCGCTCTGGTGGGAGGGCGGCTTCGGCTGGCTTTTCTTCGCGGTGGCGAACGTTGCGGGCGCGGCGATGGTCTGCGCCAGCTACAACCTCCTCAGAAGCGGCACCGCTCAGAACGCCTGGAGAGTCTACAAGCTCTCCGCCTTTCCCTATCTCGGCGTCATCTTCTCTGTCCTCTGCGTGACTTTCTGGGTCTAGTCCCCGATGAGCCAGCTCTTCCAACTGGAGAAGACCTGCCCCCGGACAGGTGCCCGAGCCGGGACGCTGTTCACCCCGCATGGCCCGGTGCCGACGCCTGCCTTCCTTCCCGTGGGTAGCCAGGCGACGGTCAAAACGCTCACGCCGGATGACCTGGAATCCCTCGGGGTGAGGATGATCCTGGCCAACAGCTACCATCTGTACCTCAGGCCCGGCGTGGATACTGTTCGAATGTCGGGCGGACTGCACCGTTTCATGGCATGGAACGGGCCGGTCCTGACGGACAGCGGCGGATTCCAGGTGTTCAGCCTGGGGCACCTTCGCCGTCTCAGCGATGACGGTGCGCTCTTTCGCTCGCACATCGATGGCAGTGAGCATTTCCTCACCCCCGAGCTCGCGATCGAGATCCAGGAGGGGCTGGGTGCCGACATCGTCATGCCACTTGACGAGTGCCCCGCCTATGGCGGCGATCTCGGTACGATTCGCAGGGCTACCGAGCGCAGCCATCTCTGGGCCGAAAGGTGCTTGCGCAGGCACGGGCGCAGCGACCAGGCCCTGTTCGGCATCGTCCACGGGGGAACGTTCGCCGAACTGCGGCGGGAGTCGGCGCGGCGTCTCACCTCGCTGGACTTCCCCGGATACGCTATTGGGGGACTGAGCCTGGGGGAGCCGAAGGAGCTCACCCATGCCATGCTCGACGAGACCATCCCCCTCCTGCCCCGGGAAAGGCCGCGCTATCTGATGGGGGTGGGATCGCCCGAGGACCTGGTGGAGTGCATGGCCCACGGCGTAGACATGTTCGACAGCGCCCTGCCGACAAGGCTGGGCCGCAACGGCGCCTTCTTCACCCGCGAGCGCCGCCTCAGCATCGGCAACGCCTGCTTCAAGGCGGAGATGGGTCCGATCGACCCCCAATGTGACTGCTACACGTGCCGCACCTTCTCGGCTGCCTATCTGCATCACCTGTTCAAGTGCCGGGAGCTCCTGGGCTATCGACTGGCGACGATACACAACCTGAGGTTTGTCACGGGGCTCATGGAGCAGACCAGGAGGGCGATCATCGACGGCACCTTCGCCGCGTTCAAGGATGCCTTTCTCCAGCGGTATCAGCCCACCGACGCCGACGTCCGCGCGGAACAGAAGCAGAAGTGGATCGAGTCCGGCCCGGGCAGGCAGCCGCTGGACTAGGGTTGTGCGGTCGGCGTCCCGCGTTGAAGCCCGCTTCTTTACACCCCATTCCGCTTTTGCTAAACTTGGGCAGCAAGCGAGAGGCATTCCTCCACGCGCAGGAAGGGGGTCAGAATGGGAAAGAGAGATATCAGACACCGCGAGACAAAGAAGCCCAAGCAAGGGGCCAAGAAGCCTGCAATCCCGGAGCTGCTGCCCACACCCACCATAGTCGAAGTGGTCAAGAAGAAGAAGAGCAAGAGCACCGAGGGGGAGGAGTGACGCCATAGCGGGCTATGCGAAGCTCCATCAGACCGGCGAGCTGCGGCACCGGGTTGAGGAGGCCCTGGCGCTTCTCGAGCAGTGCCGGCTCTGCCCGCGCTCCTGCGGGGCGAACCGCGCCGGGGGAGAGGTAGGACAGTGCCGCACCGGGAGGCAGGCTCTGGTGTCGAGCGCGGGCCCGCACTTTGGCGAAGAGGCCCCCCTTGTGGGGAGCGGCGGCTCGGGGACGGTCTTCTTCACCTGGTGCAACCTCAGGTGCTACTTCTGCCAGAACTACTCCATCAGCCAGATGGGTGATGGCCGCCCGGTCACCAGAGAGGAGCTGGCGGGAACAATGCTCTCTCTGCAGCGGCAGGGCTGTCACAACATCAACTTCGTGAGCCCGACTCACGTTGTCCCCCAGATCCTCGAGGCGCTGGAGATCGCGGCTGGCTCCGGCCTGTCCGTGCCTCTGGTGTACAACAGCGGGGGCTATGACTCCGTCGAGACCCTGCGGCTGCTCGACGGGGTTGTCGATATCTACATGCCCGACATGAAGTATGGCGGCGAAGAGGCGGGACGGCGCTTCTCCGGCATCGATGACTACCCTGACCGGAACAGAGAGGCCGTGAGGGAGATGCACCGGCAGGTGGGCGATCTTGCGCTCGATGGCGACGGAGTCGCCGTTCGAGGTCTGCTCGTACGCCACCTGGTGCTGCCGCGGGGCCTGGCGGGCACCGCCGAGGTCTGCAGCTTCCTCAGCCGCGAGGTCTCCGCCGACACCTATGTCAACGTAATGGCCCAGTACCGCCCGTGCTACAAGGCCCTCGACGTGCCCGAGCTGTCCC